>DMJL01000194.1 GCA_003451785.1 Bacteroidales bacterium | reverse complement strand
GGCCATGCTAATTGGGTTTCAATTTTACCCAGCATGTCTTCTGCCATGCTTCTAAAAGTAGTCCATTTGCCACCTACAATAGTGAATAGATTAGATTCTGAGATAAGTATTTTGTGGCTTCTCGAAATCTCTTTGGTTTTGCGGCCTTCTGCCTTAGGCGCAGCAAGTGGTCGTAGCCCCGCAAACACGCTTAGGATATCGTCCTTGGTAGGTTGTTTTGTGAGGTATTTGCCGCAAGTGCGCAGTATGAAGTCAATCTCCGAGTCGAGTGCCTGAGGTTCCAACGAGGGCTTCTCAATCAATGTGTCGGTTGTGCCAACCACCACCTGATTGTGCCATGGAATAGCAAACAATACTCTTCCATCGTCGGTTTTGGGTATCATAATGGCATAGCTGCCAGGTAGGAATTTTTTATCGAGAACTATATGCACCCCTTGGCTGGGTACAATACTGCGTGCATGGGTTGGTTGATCCAAAAGTAGGATTTCATCGGCAAAAACACCTGTTGCATTTACCACAGCCTTGCCCATAAAAGTATAAACGGTGTTTGTAACTTCGTCACGCGCCATTACACCTATAAGTTTGCCCTCCTCGTCCTTAACCAAATCTATAACTTGCATATAGTTGAGCACATGGGCACCCAACTCCACTGCCGATTGCAAAACATTTATGGCAAGTCGTGAGTCATCGAATTGTCCATCATGATACACCACGCCGGCGGTTATTTTATCCGGATTTATTGTAGCTATTTTTTGTATTGCCTTCTTCTTAGATATCCGATAGCTGCGCCCTAAACTGTAATGCCCTGCCAAAAGATCGTAAAGTGTAAGTCCTATGGTAAATTTAAGCTCATCGAACCAACCGAAAGTAGGTATTACAAACGATTGATTCTTTACCAAGTGGGGCGCATTTTTTAGCAATCTGCCTCTTTCAACACAGGCCTCCCTTACAAGTGCTACATCTCCTTGAGCAAGATAGCGAACGCCACCATGTACCAACTTGGTACTCTTGCTGGAAGTGGATTTTGTAAAATCAGACATTTCTAATAATAGTGCCTTATAGCCCCGAGTGGCTGCTTCCAAAGCTATACCAATGCCTGTTGCTCCGCCTCCTACAATAATGATATCGTATGGTTCAATTGCATTCGTGGCACTCGAAAGTATATTTTTTCTTTCCATTACCGTTTGTAATAAATTATTTGTGTAAATGATTTTGCAATAATAAGAATAAAAAGAAATAAAAAGCAAGAAAAAATTAAAAAAAAAAACAAAAAAATTAACAAATATGCAACTTTAGTTATCTTTAGCTCAAAATCAATTAATCCATAATAAAATTACTAAATAGGGTAAGATCGTTTTGGTGAGCTAAATCGTTGGTCTATAATTTATTAAAACATTCGGAATGATTTGCCAACCAAAAGGCTAATATTTCGGAGCTTTTTGACAGGATACAATTTTTTTTAAAAAATAATGTTTATTTTTAACGCAAATAAAATTCTACACCAATGGCTATCAGCATAGCAGAGCGACACAAGGCAATTCTTGAGAGATTGAATGATTTCGGTTATGTAAATGTTGCCGATTTAAGTAAAGAATTAGCAGTAACAACAGTAACAATTCGAAAAGATTTGAAGTTTTTAGAAGCAAAAAATCTTTTGGTTAAAATACATGGTAGCGCATCGCATAGCAATCCATATATGCCGGATAGGCATGTAAATGAGAAAGAGAAATTGCATGTTGATGAAAAGCGCAGAATTGGAGAGTATGCGGCAGGTCTTATTTCAGATGGTGATAGCATCATTATTGCATCGGGCACATCGGTAAACGAGTTTTCGAGGCATGTAATCGGCAAAAAGGGTTTGGTTGCAATATGTGCATCCCTTGCAGCAGCAAAAGAACTAGCACTTTCCGGTGCTGCAGAAGTGATACAATTGGGAGGTATTTTGAGACACACATCCCTTTCGGTAGTTGGTCCCTTGGCCGAAAAAACCCTAAGCGATTTTATGTGCAATAAACTCTTTATTGGTGTGGACGGAATAGACTCACAATATGGTTTGACTACAACCAACGCCTTGGAAGCTACCCTAAATCAACGAATGATTCTTTCGGCACTGAATGTAATTGTTTTGGCCGACCACACCAAATTTGGTCGTCACGGTTTTAGCCGTATTTGCGGACTGGATAAAGTAGATATGGTAATCACCGATACGGGCGTTACCGATGAGCAAGTAAAAGAATTTGAAGAGAAGGGTGTAAAAGTTGTAAGGGTGTAGATTCCGATACCCTTTTAAAAAATTCAGTTTGTTGCGTGGTAATCAAAATACCTCTGCTCTACCTCGAATTGCTCCCAAAATAGGATTGATTTCTAAACAGAGCAGGGTTTGCGATAATTTTAGCATATTTCACAAGGGCTTCGGCGGTATTTTAATTACACGGCGTTTAATACCACAAAGGCTATTCTTCCATATCGAACTGCATCATATTGCGCCTTTCAGGGCGTTGACCTACTCCAAAATTGTATCGAATGTTTATTCCAAACCTACGATTATCCGAATATCTGTTGCCTTGCAAGTGCATGGAGCCTTGATTTAAAACAAACTGTGTATTCATGGTGCGCAATACATCTCGTGCATTGATGGTAATACTTAGCCTTTGGTTGAAAAAATTTTGCGTGAAACCAAAATTTAATTGCCCGAAAGTATCCAGCTCGTAGAAATTTTGCTGGCCGTTGGTCATCATAAATCCACTCATGTGCAATCGGGCGTTGTTACCCAATCGAAGCATGTGGAATGTAAAAAACCTCCAGCTACCGCGTCTGAATGAGATGGGTTGGTTTTCATAAAATCCTTCAAACTCATTGATATTGTATTGGGTGCCAATGGCGAAAAAATATCTTCCTCCCGGAGGTATTGCGCCTACAATATTAAAATAGGTTTCGCGTCTTTGACCCAAGTTGTCAAAGGTTCGTACTGCAACCGAAGGATTGCTTGGGTCTTGATATACCACACTGGAAAAAATATCGGTGGTGAAATTTCTACCAACTGAGAACACCGGAAAGTTGTCGAAACTAATGTTTGCTTCCACATTGTGCGTAAATTGTGGCGTGAGTGCAGGATTCCCAGTTTCAACCAAGAATTGGTCAACATATCGTACCGAAGGATTGAGATTAGAATAGTCGGGTCTGCCAATGGT
>DMJL01000209.1 GCA_003451785.1 Bacteroidales bacterium | reverse complement strand
CTCGTCGTTGCTGGTGGCAAAAATGGTTTTGTTTATGGCATTTTGCAATACATCACCTTCTATCTGAAACGAAGCCAAGGTTTCGAGTGCCACTTCGCGAGGGTATTCCACGCCATCGTGCCCTGTAAGACGGTACTTTCCTTCGCCTGCTGTAAGTGTAACACCAAAATTTTCGTTGTCAATCTCAATCGTTACAGGTATATCGCTGAAAGTCTTGAGCGTTTCAATAAGAATCTTTGCAGGAATGGCCACCAAACCCTCCCCATCAAACAATTCTACATGGATACGGGCAGTGATTCGGGTTTCGAGATCCGATGCAGTAATTTTCAATTCCGACTCACTAAGGTCAAAAAGAAAATTATCTAAGATCGCTAGGGTGTTATTTGAACTTACTACTCCGCTTATGGTCTGTAGTTGCTTGAGCAGATACGAGCTTGATACAATGAATTTCATACGATTACTTATTATGTTTTGTTGCAGCAAAGATAGTTTTTTATTAAATTTTTGGCAATGTAAAGTCCAATTTCAAAATTCAGGATGGTAAAGTTATGGTATTCTATCGGATAGAAAGAATTCCGGTTGCCGAATTATCCGATTAAAAACAAAATAATTTGCCAAAGCCCATGCTTGCCCATTTATATGGAGAAAAAACAGATTGGGATCGAATTGAAATCCGCTTATGTCCGTGTCTTGAGCTGTCTGATCGATTGCTTTTCTAAAAAACATCAGATGAGTAGAATTACCATTGCGATCTAATACGGTCAATTCAAAGAAGGCTGGTTTCAAGATGCTACCCATGAGCAAGGAATCTTCTCGGGGTTCTAAAAGTTTTTGATAATAAAGCTCGTGGAATGATTTGATATGTCTATCTAACCTTTGAGCATCCCATACTCCATCTTCCAAACTTTGTCCTTCCAAAAAAACTTTGGGCTGAGCATAGGTAAAATCAATGGTATAGGATTTGTAATCTCCCTGGGGAAATGATGCCGCTATAGACGCAATTTGACTGGCAGGTAGATCTATAACAACAGGATCGCGCCAAACCCTCATGTGGGTGTTAAAAATCTCAGCCAAATCGGCCGTGTTTCCGGGTATATGAACAATAACGGGGATGTTAGACTTTTCTGCCATCATGTAATAACCGGCATCATTGGCCGCCATACCACCCACCCAAAAACTGTGTGTTTTTCGTTTCAGCGGAAGAAGTTTCCATCTTTCGGAAATCGAAATCAGGTAGTTTCGCGAATAGATCCTTACCAATGTTCCTTGGTTTGCCAGAGCGGCAAAAACAGAATCGCGCTTCGAGGTTGAAACCGGCATTCTTACCGACAGTTGCCTCAACGCTGCAAGCAACTCACGCACAGCAGCATCGTTGGCTCTGAGAGAATCGTTGAGCATCCATACCAAATCGTCGTTCTTAGAAAGGTTGATGAAATCCCTGCCGGGCTTGGCTATGGATATTTCCACAATACCATTTTCACCATTTGCCCTAAACAAATCTGTATCTGTGTCTTGGGAGCCTCCCCTGCCTTGTGCCAACACAAAAAACACAATAATTGCCAAGACAATACAAACCAAAATCAATTTAAATCCCAACTTTTGAATAGCCATAGTTAAGGTCTTTTTCCATATTTTCGTTTTCTCCACCAAAACATAAAAAATCCGAACATGGATACCCAAACTATCGGGCCACCGATATTGATGAGTTGTAGCCACTCCCTGTTGCGATTTACCCTTTCTCTATCCAACAATCGCAATCTTAGCTCTCGTCCACGCGCTTCAAGTATTCCTGGTCCGTGAGCTAAGTAATCCACAGCATTAACAATAAAATCGCGATTCCCAAAATTCTGCCCCGAGAATCTGTCGAAGCCCAAAGGTTGCGGCTGACCATGACGGTCTATCTGGTTTTTTATGATGTCGCCATCTGCAACCACAATCATTGCAGTGCGTTGGCTAACGGTTAGCGGTTGGTATCCCATGGGCAACTCAACATCGGGTATGATTCGATTTTCGAAAACCGACCTAAAGGTGCCTTCCAATAAAACTGCTACCGGTTGCGCACCCATGGCAAAATGATTGGGATCGGGGGGATTGTGCAGCACACTCAATGCAATGGAGGCCGGAGTTGCTACTATTTGTGTATAGGGCGAAGTATGCAAAAGAATGGTCTTGTCAACGCCCGGTGCAGATACCGTATCTATGCTGCTCACAAACTCCGACCTTATCATATTAAGGTTCTTTACCACTGTGTGGTTCGAAGCTGGCCCAAGTAGCGGGAAGTAGAACCACGGCAACAAGTCGATCTGAGGTCTATTGCCCATCATTCCGGTAGTAACCGGAATGGGCGCAGCCTGCAGGTCTTTGAGCAAAATATTGTTGAGGCGCACCCCGTATTGAAACAAAATATCTTCTAAGTTGAGTGGCCATGCCATACCAATGGATTCGAAGGTAGGTGCCCGCAAACTATCCATACTCGCAAACACGGGGTCAATAAGCCAAAGTACTGAGCCACCATGCATCACAAACTGATCTAACATAAACTTTTGTGCTTCAGTAAATGGGCGGGTAGGCTTGGGGATTATTAAGGTTTGCAGACTGAGCAACTCATCGAGGTTGTTGTTTAGAACAATGCGACCTACCTGATAAAAATCTGATAAAGCATCGGCAATATCTAGAAGGTGGTAATCAGCCAATTCGCCCTGCCCTTCTAAGAATCCTATTCTGGGTTTGTGCACAATAGTGGCTTGCCTAATGGCATTAGCCAGCCTATACTCAAGGGCTTGTGCCGAGTAATTCAATACCTCTAAAGGCGATTTGCCAATAAAATCGCCTAACAATTGAATAGCTATTTCCTTTCCGGCAAAACTCACCACTGCACCCGGAAAAATCGTTTGTCGGGTAGCGGCACCTTGGGTGCGCACTTGCACTTGCGTAGGTTGCAGACCTTTTTCTATGAGCATATCCACAAGCCCACCCGTTTCGGACTCGCCAATAGGATCAATAAATTCGTATTGCACATACGGGGTAAAGGCCCTGAATTCGTCTAACATTTCTTGGGTTTGCTGGCGCAATCGTGCAAATTCAGCAGGAAGTTCTCCATGTAGATAAACTCTGAAATACACAACATCGTTGAGGTTGCGGAGCATTTCGCGCGTACCTTGTGTAAGGGTAAAGCGTTTCTCGGATGTTAGATCTAATCGAAAAAACCAAATGGAACCCACTAAATTTAAAAGGACAATGATTGCAAGCGAAAGTATTAGACCAAGTATTTGGCTCTTTTTCAGATGGCTGCGGCCAGAAGAGGCGGCGTCTGATATTTTATTTTGAAATTTTAAAAACATGTTTGCTAATGGATGAATGAAAGCGCATTACAATTTACCACTTTCTGCTTTGCAGTTTCAATTTGGTAAGGAGAAAAAAAACAGCAATCAAACTAAGGAAATACAGCAAGTCGCGCGAGTCGATCACGCCTCTGCTCATAGACTCATAATGTGCGTACATACCTAATTGTCTAATAAACAGATCGGCATGACGAAACAAGTTGAGGGTGTAAACCAACTCGAAGCCTCCGTAGAGAAATCCACTCAGAAACACTGCAAATACAAAGGCAACTACTTGGCTATCGGTAACCGACGATGCAAAAATCCCAATTGCCACAAAGGAGACCCCCAAAAGTGCCAACCCTGCATAGGAGCCCCAAATGCCACCCATATCTAAGTTGCCGGGAGGCAAACCCAATTGATAAACCGATACCACAAATATCAATGTGGGCAAAAGGGCAAAGATTACCAAAAACGCACCTGCAAAGAATTTTGCGCCAATAATTTCCAGATCGGTTAGGGGCTTTGTCAATAGTATTTCTAAAGTCCCCGACCGCCTTTCATCGGCAAAAGAGCGCATAGTTAAAGCGG
The DNA here is from genome assembly GCA_003451785.1 of Bacteroidales bacterium. GTDB lineage: Bacteria > Bacteroidota > Bacteroidia > Bacteroidales > UBA7960 > UBA7960. The sequence goes on along the minus strand of DMJL01000209.1, from coordinate 115 downwards.
GTATTAAAAACAAAAAAACAAAGGGTGCTACCACGAAAAGCCCGTTGATATTTGCAAAACCTGCATCGGCAACATTTAGATTGCCGGGAAAAACCCACAAAAACAATCCAACAAC
>DMJL01000101.1 GCA_003451785.1 Bacteroidales bacterium | reverse complement strand
GCAAAAAACCTACGATATGTATTTCAAGGATTAGATGCCGATGGGCAACCAGCATTCATTCAGTTCAATCACAAAATTTTAGAGACTCAATAGAAATTGCATTGTGTCAATGCCGTCGGCATAATCCCATAGTTCGGGGCTTTGGCTTTGCCCGGGCAATATGGTATTAATCCCTTGTAGTTCTCTTTCGCTAACTACACATTGTATGTTTTGCTGTTGCTGTTTCAATAAATATACAAGTTCTTCGCTGCTATTATAAGCTTGAAAGTTTAGAACTGAGACCGGCGACGACAATTCTGCACTTTTGCGAAGCAAAAAGAAACCGGAGTCGAAATGCTCAACTTTATTTATCATAAAAACAGCTTTGAAGTATTCGTAGTTGTTGTAGTATTTATGATTGTGGGCAATGCCTTGCCATGAATCCCACATATTTTGCAAATTGCTCGCATTGTAATTTTCAGGAATAAATATGTTCGAAACATTGCGGCAACCAAGACCAAAATGGCTGAAAATGTCGGCACCCAAGGAATGTAGTGTGCTTTGTTCTTCCGTGCCCCAAAGCACCGCCACCGAAGTGCGGTTTTTGCGGATAATATTGGGGTATTTTCCAAAATAATAATCGAAGTACCTTGCGCTATTGTTGCTTCCGGTGGCGATTATGGCATCGAATCCCTTCAAAAATCCATCGCTAAATTCAATCAAATCAGCAAAATACGGCTCTTTCTCCATAAGAATATTGGCAGCAGCAATAGGTAGCTTTTTGTCTTGTGAAGACAACTTGCCGTAAAAAGCATTGCCGGAGATGAGAATGCAAACAAAATCGTGGAAGCCCACCAAGGGTATGTTTCCTGCCATAACAACAGCAATTTTCTTTTTGTAATCCAAGGCATTTTGCAGTTGTGGATAGGTATTCGCCCATTTTATCAATTTGTCTTCGTGCAACATCGCCGATAATGCAACCAAAGCTCGTGCGATATTTTCGGTGGTAAACCATGGATTAAAATTGGGAGCTTGCACAGCTTCGTTGTATAGGTTCTCTTCAGCTTTGGATAGGCCAATAGGTTCCATTTGGTTGAGAAGCAATTCTCCTACGGTGCGAAAACTTTTGCCGGTTTCTATAAATGCTTTAAGTCGTTGTTCTAGTTTCATGCAACACTAATTGTAAAATTGTAACATGCTGTTGTAAATTTGCAACATTAAACGAAGGTAATCGTTTATTAGTAAATGAAACGATATGACTAATTGTCTCAAATACCTGCCAAAGGATTGGAAAATATTCATCTTAGCAATGCTATGCTTGGTAGGATATACCACAAATGATGTATTTGCACAAAATCTCCCATTGCCCAGCGATTCTGCATTTGTGATGAGAATGGACTCACTGAATGCGCTCTCATTGCGCATAATCGAAAGCTCCGACAATACATCTCGCTTAGAGGCAAATAAGGTTTTTACGGAAGCCCTCCAATTGGAACTATTAGCGGATAACCTTTTTTTGAAGGATTTTAGCTTGGCACGCACCTTCTCTGTTTTGCAAAACCCCGATAAAACTTTTCGCATTGTTACTTGGTATGTGCCATTTACCAATGGTACATTCCTATATTTTGGATTTGTTGTCACAAGAGATAACGAAAACAAAAGCGTAAAAATAACAGCATTGAACGACCAAACTCCACAACTCCAACAGCCTGAAGGTAGTGTACTCGATGCCAACAATTGGTATGGAGCTTTCTACTACGAACTTGTGCATGTAAAATATCGCCGTGCAAACCATTATGTTTTGCTGGGTTGGAAGGGATACGATCGAAACTCCAGAAAAAGAGTAATAGAACCTTTAACCATTGTGGATAAAAAGCCGGTTTTTGGGGATGCTGTTTTTGAAATGCAGGGTAGCACGCCATATAGAATTATATTTGAATATTCTGCCCGTGCAAGCATGGGGCTTAATTTCTACCCTGAATTTGCGCATGGAAGAAGACAAAGAGCACCAACCATAGTATTTGATAGGCTTGTTGCCATGCAGTCAGACTTAGAAGGAAATTTTAGTTTTTATGTGCCAGAAGTAAATATTTTTGATGCTTTTAGATTCTATCAAGGCAGGTGGATACTTGAACAAGATGTTGATGCAAGGGCTTTTATCAATCCTGCTCTGAGACCGTTAAATCCTGCAAATTAGCTTCATGGTTTTTATATTTTATTGCCTGTTTTTCTTTTTTGTATTCATTAAAATTCTCACCTTTGCCATAAATAGAAATTATATAAATTGGAAATTTTTCAAAAGAATTATATTCAAATAAATATTTGATGATTCGCTCTAATTAGCTTAAAATTAGGTGAATAGTGAGTTAGGAATTGGGGAAAAATTGGGATTGGGGCTGATTAGAAATTTACAATGGTGGTTGCGATTTCTGGTACGGGCATTAGGTTGAAGATTTAGGCAAATAAGGAAATATTTATATAGCAAGACTTTAAGTACTTTTTTATAACCATTTAATTTTTTTAATAATGAAAAAGCATAATTTTAGTGCAGGACCATCCGTTCTGGCGCGCGAAGTGATTGAAAATACCGCAAAGGCGGTACTAGACTTTAATGGAAGTGGCTTGTCGATTCTGGAGATCTCCCATCGTGGCAAAGATTTTCAGGCTGTTATGGATGAGACTGTTGCCTTATTCAAAGAAGTCTTGAACATTCCCGAAGGCTATCAAGTGTTGTTTTTGGGTGGAGGTGCCAGCCTTCAATTTAGCATGGTTCCCTTCAATCTTCTCAACAAGAAAGCTGCCTATCTCGAAACAGGCGTTTGGGCAAAAAAAGCCATTAAAGAAGCAAAATTCTTTGGCGAGGTACAAGTTATAGGCTCATCTGCCGATAAAAACTTCAGCTATATTCCCAAAGGCTGGACAATACCTTCGGATGTGGATTACTTCCATTTCACTTCGAACAACACTATTTACGGTACCGAAATTTTTGATGATTTTGACAGTACGGTTCCTATGGTAGCCGATATGTCGTCGGATATTTTTAGCCGCCCAATGGATGTGTCAAAGTATGCTATGATTTATGGTGGGGCGCAGAAAAACCTTGGACCTGCCGGCGTAACTTTTGTAGTAGTGCGCGAGGATGTTCTGGGCAAGGTTGACAGACCCATACCCACTATGCTAAATTATAAAACACATATTGCAGAAGGCTCTATGTTTAATACTCCGCCTTGTTTGCCTATTTACACTTGCTTGGAAACCCTTCGCTGGTTGAAAAAATTGGGTGGTTTGGAAGTGATGCAAAAAATGAATCAGGATAAAGCTAAGCTTTTGTACGATGAGATAGACCGCAACTCCATTTTTGAGGGTACAGCTGCCAAAGATAGCCGCTCCCTTATGAACATCTGTTTTGTATTGAAGCCTGACTATCAGCATCTCGAAGCAGATTTTCTATCATTAACATCCAAAAAGGGAATGAGCGGGCTGAAAGGTCACCGTTCGGTGGGTGGTTTCAGAGCATCTACCTACAATGCCTTAGCAAAAGAAAGCGTTATAGCATTGGTAGAAGCTATGCAAGAGTTCGAAAAAATGCATTCTGTAAAATAATTTTAACCTTTTTGGCTATGAAAAAAATATTGGTTGCAACCGACAAACCCTTTGCGCCTATAGCAGTTGATGGCATTCGCAAAGT
>DMJL01000299.1 GCA_003451785.1 Bacteroidales bacterium | reverse complement strand
TGCAATCAATCTAAATAAAATAGGATTGCTTCTGAAAAATTGTTTCAACTCAAATTGCATGATGGTGGAGTTAAAATTGTTAGATCAATGGTCTTTTCAGATTTTTCCTCCAATATTGTATGAGGAAAAACCCAAACAACATTCCTCCCAAATGTGCAAAGTGAGCAATATTTCCTCCCCTCACAAACAATCCAGCACCCAGTTCCAACGCACCGTAAATCATTACAAAATATTTTGCCTTTATGGGTATTGCAAAGAAAACATAAATAAGGGCGTTTGGAAACATCATACCAAAAGCCAGCAAAATGCCAAACACCGCACCCGATGCTCCTACCACCACCGGTGCATTTAAAAAGTCTATACGGTATTGGTTCATAAACCTCATGGCCTCCATGAGTGCATACTGCCTATCAGTTTCCAGCAATTGATTGTATTGGCTGATAAATTGTTGTATAGCTACGCGCGATTCAGCCGAAACTGCCTGAATTTGTCCCGTTGCAAATGCAGATTGTAGTGCCTCATGCGTAGGATTTGCTAAAAATTGATTGATAACAGTAAGTTCGGGCAAAATCTGTATATACACTACCCCATAGTGAATGATGGCAGCCCCAAAGCCTGTAACAAAATAATACACCAAAAATCGCTTTGGTCCCCAATAATTTTCCAATACATTGCCAAACATCCAAAGGGCAAACATATTGAAAAATAGGTGCGAGAATCCACCATGCATAAACATGTATGTTACAAACTGATATGGGGAGAAATTGGTAGCCCCAAAAAAGTGTAGCCCAAATATAGTGTAGAGGTTTAGACCAAAAGCTGTATCCAAAGCATAAGTGGCCAAAAAGAATATACCATTGATAATCAGGAGGTTTTTGACAACTACAGGAAGTATTTCGAAGCCACCGGGTGCTATACGCATTTATATGTGATTTTAATGGGATTAAAAGGTCATTCAAAAAGGCAACCAACCTTTATTCAATAATACCTGCAAATTTACAAAATTTGAACTATTTGAATCGAGCAGTTAGGTCGTTCATAGGTACGATAATCAGAACAGGCTTTCCTGATGGGGATATTTCGGGAATTTGGCAAGTAAAAAGGGTGTTTATCAAATGCATCATTTCGGTATCGGTAAGGGTCTTATCGGATTTAATAGCCAATCTGCGAGCCATAGACCGCGCCATATTGGTAGCAATATCGGTTTGCTGATCATTCAAATTCAACCGATAGTTTTCCAAAATTCCTTCCATCATTGTTTGTAAACCCTCATTTTCGACAACTTCATGGGGAACCGCCCCAACTACAAAGGTGTTTTTGCCCAATACATCAATTGCAAATCCAAAAGCTCTTACATGTTCTAAAATCTCTCGCAATAAAGCAGCATCCGGCTCAGAAAGGGTTATGTTTTCGGGGAACAACAGGTGTTGCGACGATAATTTCTTGGATTCAAATTTCTTGAAAAAACCTTCGAACAAAATTCTTTCATGCGCTCTTTGTTGGTCAATCAGCATTAAACCCGACTTTACGGGTGTGAGAATATATCTCCGTTGCAACTGCATCACTTTCTGCGTTTCAGGCATATTCTCTGAACTATGCCAAGGCATACCTATTGCCTGTGGTGTTTCAGTAGTTGGAAGCTGTGTAGGCTGCAAAGTCGCTTTTTCGGGTTGCGTAGGGGCATCGAATAGTTTTTCCCAGTGGGCAGGATTTATTCTGCCGGTAAGATTTGTGTGCAGCCTGCTTGCAGTTTGCTGCCCATGAAATGGGTTGAAGTCGGGGTTATAGGTAGTAGTTGGTGCTACAATTGGCCTATCCTTTGGGAAAATCATACTACCCAAGCCGGTCTCTTGCTCGAAATCGAGTGTTGGTGTGATGTTGAACCTACCTAAAGCACGCTTTATGGCTGCTCTCAAAATTTGATAGATATACTTTTCATCCTGAAACTTAATCTCAGTTTTGGTAGGATGCACATTTACATCTATTTGCGCAGGGTCTATTTCCAAGTAAAGGAAATATCCCGGCACCAGGTCGGTACTTATCAACTCTTCGAATGCATTCTCCACAGCATGATTAAAATAGGAACTTCGTATAAATCTGTTATTCACAAAAAAATACTGCTCGCCTCTTCGCTTTTTTGAAAACTCTGGTTTTACAACATAGCCGGAAATGGAGACCATATCGGTTTTTTCTTCCACCGGAACCAATCGCTGGCTATACGCACTACCGAATACAGCAGAAATTCGTTGCTTTAAATTCGCCTTGTCGAATTGGTATGTCAATTCTGTGTTATTGGTAAAGGAAAATGCAATGGCTGGATACGCCAATGCTACACGAAACAATTCTTGAAGGATATGCCCCTTCTCAATCGAGTCGTTTTTCAGGAAATTTCTGCGGGCGGGGGTATTGTAGAAAAGACTTTTTATCTGAATATTGGTCCCTTTGGCACAATTGCACTGTTTTTGCTCTATCAGTTGCGAGCCTTCCATCACTATTTCGGTACCAAGGGTGCTTTGATTGTTGCGGGTTTTAAGTTCCACACGGGCTATGGCTGCTATAGATGCCAAAGCCTCGCCTCGAAATCCCATGGTTCTTATTGCCCATAGGTCGCTCGCTTCATTAATTTTGGAAGTTGCATGACGCTCAAAACACATTCGGGCATCTGTTTCGCTCATGCCTTTGCCGTTGTCAATTACCTGCACAAGCGTGCGCCCGGCATCTTTGATAAATAATTGAATATTAGTGGCTTCTGCATCTATGGCGTTTTCCAACAACTCCTTCACAGCACTCGAAGGTCGCTGAATCACTTCGCCTGCCGCAATCTGATTGGCCACTGCATCGGGAAGTAGTTTGATAATGTCGGACATAAACGCTTTTTCAACAGACCTTGAATCTGCTACATGAAGAACAAGTAGCCCAACAAGACAATAACTACTATGATGATGATTAATCTCTGATTGGATGCTTTTCGCTCCCTAGTGCCAGTACCGCGCCGCCAGCGAGTATGCATTCTTTCTCTAAGACCTTTCTCCAAATCATCGGGGTTCGATTCTACAGCAGATTTGTGCCGCTTCTCGCGTTCTTCCTTCTTTGCATCGTAAAATACAGGTTTGTAGCTGTATTGTTTATTTTTTTGGGTTTTAAAAAATGAAATTGCCATCGGAAATCGGTTTACTTGAATAACAAATGTAACCTTTTATTGCCAAATTAGCAAGTGCTTTCGCCCTTATTGGTAGAATTTGGCTTGCAGAATAAAAATCCCAAGTTGTTGATAGAAATATCTTGACTATCTGTGAGCCTCCATTCATCACAAAACATAAAACCAAAGGATTGCCCATTTAGCAACCCTTTAATTCCATTGCAAAGTTGGCTTGGTAATTGGGGTTAGGCTTGCTTTAGTGCAGGATAATAGCGTGTCAAAAAGTAGAAACTGCCAAAGAACACGCCACTGTAAAACAAATCGCCCAATAGACTTGTGTGAAAGAATGGAATGGCTGCAATGTAGCAATGTACTAATCCTTGCATGGTCAACGGATATAATGTGCCACCTACCCAAACTGCGAAGTTGGTAATGATGAAAAACACTAAAGAACCACCAATTGCACCGCCTGCAACTGTTGCAACAGAGATTTTATTTCTCATTAGTCCACCAATTAACACCATAAGCACAAAGCCCAAATACACAGGTAGCATCATTGGGTGGAAACCCAAGAAAATATCGCTCAGAAGCATAGCAGCTAACGGAATACCTAATGCGATTTTTCTGTTGGCTATGTGGGCACCGGCAAACAGGGCCATTGCGCCAATGGGAGTAAAGTTAGGATAAATGGGAATCAAGCGCATGAGTGCCGCAAAAACAATGATACCTCCTATTACAAGCACCTTGGGTGTAAATATTTTCTGAATCATACTTTTGGCTTTTAAAATTGTTGCAGCAAAATTATAAAATCCTTTCTACTATTCAAGATTATGATTCTCCATGATAGTTCTTTTTTTTGGAAGAATTTTGAAATGCCCAATGGCGAGTTTTGCCCTCAAATCTGGGTGTGGCAATTAAGTTTTACCATTATGCCATATTTTATTTTGCAGCTAAGAAGTGCTATGCGATTGGAATTGTGTTTGTTAATGGTATCGCATTGACGAATTGTGTACTACAGATTTTTGCAAATACAAATTGGTTTCAATGCGTTTGAATGTGTTTTGCAAGGTTGTGTTTCGAAATGTTATACCATCAAAAGCCAATTGGTGCAAAAAAATGAAATCAAACCGAAACAGATTATGTGTCCTTTATTTGCCTTTATTCCGATTTTGACAAGTTTTAAAATGTAAAAACTGCTATTTTGTTAAATAATCCATTTTGTAATTTGCTGCAAGCAAGCAATATGGCAAAATCAGCTTTTGTTGTTTTGGTAATTACTTGTAAACTGGGCTAAAATTAAGCTCTTTGTTAAAAAAGCAACAACTCAAAAAATCTTTGCTCATAATCTTGTGTATATTTGCCCGCTCGAAAAATATATAAAAACAACTTCTATAATTATTTTCATAAA
>DMJL01000313.1 GCA_003451785.1 Bacteroidales bacterium | reverse complement strand
CACAACAGCTACAACCTTCCCGATCACATAAACCAATTGAATTGGGATAATAAAGGGGAATACTATCATGTATTTTCATTCTACAAAGATTTGATTCGCCTTAGAAAAAACCATCCGGCATTTCGGATGACCTCCGTAGCAATGATACAGAAGCATCTCAGCTTTTTGGATGTGGAAAGTCCGTTGGTTGTTGGGTTTCTGATTGCTAATTATGCCAACGGCGATGATTGGGAGAAAATTTTGGTGTTCTACAATGGTGCCAACAATGAGGTGGTAGTAGAGCTACCCGAAGGGCAATGGATTATCGTTGCAACAAAGAATGAAATCAACGAATTGGGTGTTTCTGTGGAGGGCTTTGATAAAACTTTTGAAAGATATATTGCATTGGTTTCCAAATCAATCACTATTTTGGTGGATAAAGCAAGTGTATCAAAGAATCAATGTAAGGCTATTAGCAAATTTGCTTTGGCCTAAAAAGAATATTAATTGCATCGACCAAATAATTGCATAGCAATTGGGTAAGTACTAATTTAGAATAAAGGCAACTTTCAATACAATAAAAAATTCCAACAAGGTATTTTGTGGAATATCAGAAAATGAAAGCTAATTTTATGAAAAATCAGAAAAGACCGTTTAATTTGTGGAGTATTTATTTTTTTTAATAGTTTGATATGGATATTGAGGTTAGAGCATTGCAGGGTCGGAAGGATATGAAAACCTTTATCTACTTGCCAGAAAAAATCCATCAGGGACATCAGGGGTGGATTCCGCCACTATACATGGATGAATGGTCGTTTTTTGATGAGAAGAAAAACAAATCATTTGCTTTTTCGAATACCATTCTTGCCCTTGCGTGGATGGGCGATAAACCCGTGGGTCGCATCATGGGCATTATCAGCCACAAGTACAATCAGTTGAGGGGAGAGAAAAAAGCAAGATTCTTTGCAATAGAATGCTATCAAGACATAGAAATTGCTCGAGCTTTAATAGATTTTGTGAGCAATTGGGCACGCAACATCGGTATGGAAACCCTTGTAGGACCTTTAGGTTTTTCCGACAAGGATCCCCAAGGAATCAAAATAGAAGGATTCGACGCGCCTCCTGCTATCACCACCAACTGTAATTTCCCATGGATGAAAGATTATTTGGAAGAATTGGGTTTTCAGAAAGAGGTGGACATGGTTTCTTACAAAATCGTAATCCCCGAAAGAATACCCGAATACATCGAAAGAATATCCAAAAGGGTAATTGATAGCAATGGATATGTGATAACAAGTTTTACTTCTCGTAGAGCTTTATGGCCGTGGATTGTCCCTATTTTCAGACTCGTAAATGAAACTTTCATTCCTATTTATGGGTTTTCGCCCTTAGATGAGAAGGAGATGCAGGAGTTGGCACAAAAGTATATTCCGATTCTGGATCCGCGATTTGTGAAAATAGTTTCAACGGTAGGGGGGGAGTTAGTAGCATTCACCATAGGAATTCCAGAGCTTAGTCCGGGAATAAAAAGAGCCAATGGAAAACTTCTTCCATTAGGCTGGTACCATATATTGCGCGAAAGCAGGAAAACCAAAATGCTTACCTTGCTGCTGGGTGCCATAAAGGAATCCTATAGGGGCAAAGGAATTGATACACTTATGGGGTTGCGAATACTGGAATCGGCAATTGAGGCTGGGATGGAAGTTATGGACAGCCACCTTATATTGGAAACAAATACGCGTATGCGGGCCGAATGCGAAAGGATTGAAGGAGTGATCTACAAACGATTTAGGGTTTTCAATAAGTCGTTACAGTAGAAAGGCAAAATCTCTATGCAAATGAAATCTGCTTCAGCAAATGTGATTTATTTGTTGCAGCTGATTTTAGGTTCAAAGTGTTTGTTGGGTTTTCAAGTAAATTGCAACAAATCTCAACGAAACATCAAAGTCGAATTTGGGTTATCTGAAAAGATAGAATAATGAACTCTTCAGGCAAAATGATTCGGAACAAGATTTTATGGCTTGCTGCAATTTGTGCGGTAGCTATTGTTGGGCTTCAAGTTGCATCGAGGGTATGGGTAAAGCCCACACCTTCCCCTGATTTAGTAGAGTTCCAAGCTGTATGGTCGAATATCCGAACCAATATGGCATCCAAAGATGAATATCGTATTTTTGCTAAGTCTCTGCTTCAAGCATTAGAGGAAACCACCATAACTGAGGCTCATAGACGGGTTTTATCTTCTGCTTTTACCTACGGGCTTATTCATGCAGGAGGCAACCAAAAAGATTCATTACTTGAGCTACACAGAACTTTCTTATTTGCTAAATATGGTAGGCAAACCAATTCTGACCCCATATTTATTGAAGTCCAATCAGCATTGGAAACCAAAGTCTCTTTTATACTGGCTATTGCCCCAACGCATCCTAATGTTGCATTGGCAATCCATTCTATCCGTCCGGAGAATGTGGAAGGATTCATCTTTAGGCAACAGGTAGCAATCGAGGAAACAATGAACCATTATTTAATCGAAAATCAATCGGTATTGCAAATTACTTCAATTCTGGGTTTATCAATTCTTCACTTATCTACGGCAATAATTCTCCTGTTTTTCGTTCTAGGTCTGTTGCTGATTCACAGCAAGATATGCAAAACGGCTAAGCCGCAATGAAATAGATTAAGTCTTTTCTTTGTAGCGTTCTTCGATTTTCAAGCAGCTCTATAGTTTGTTGAATTTATGAAAATTCCAAAGGGTACGGGCTTCCGATTGCGTTTTAGCAGGCAATAAAATTTCTTCCTTTTTATTCCTATTATCTCAGCGTTACTGGTAACAAAAACAACTCCCTTCTGGCCACTGCTATCATGGATAGTCTGTTGCAAAGAAGGGAGCTGTTGGGGGAAACGAAAAAATCGTTTGTAAGGGATTGGGTTATCCTTACTACAAGTTCATCAGGAAGGTTGTCATCAATTGCACGGTATGGCTTCGCGATTCAAGATTAAACTCTTCAAACCCACGCTGTAGCTGGATTTGAAATCTTTTGATGTTG
>DMJL01000149.1 GCA_003451785.1 Bacteroidales bacterium | reverse complement strand
CAAATGGGATTAAGTCCTATTGCAGGTCTCATTGCCGGCTATGCTGGTGCAACAGCAGGATTCACCGCGAACTTTTTCATCGCAGGCACCGATGTGTTGCTTGCTGGCATTAGCACCGAAGTTGCCCGAAACATTGACCCAAATATGGAGGTGAGTGCCACGGCAAACTGGTATTTTATGATAGCATCTACACTGATGGTCGGTTTTGGAGGAGCTTTTATTGCTAGAAAATTTACAATTCCCCGGGCAAAACAGTTCGCCATTGAGAACTTGGATGTTCAAATTATGGAGAATCCGTCTCTTACTCCGTTAGAAAGAAAAGGTTTAAAGAGAGCAGGTATTGCATTCCTGATATATGCAGCGGTGGTAGCTTTGATGGTAATCCCCGATTGGGCTCCTCTACGAGACCCCGAGACTGGTGGCTTAGTGCCATCTCCTTTCTTGCGCGGTCTGGTTCCCATTTTGTTCTTTATGTTTGCTATACCCGGATATGTTTATGGCAAAACTACTGGCGTAATCAAAAAAGCTAATGACATTATTAAGCAAATGGAGCATGGCATGAAAGAGCTTTCTGGCTATATTGTTCTCATGCTTGTAGTTTCACAGTTTATTAATCTTTTCGATTGGTCGAACTTAGACTCCATCCTTTCTATTTATGGTGCTAAAGCTCTAGAAGCTACCGGATTTACCGGTCCACTTATGATAGCTATGTTTATAATTTTTGTAGCTCTTTTGAATATTTTTATAGGAAGCGGTTCCGCAAAATGGGCAATTCTTGCCCCTGTTTTCATACCTATGCTGTATCAAGTGGGTTATAGTCCAGCTTTTGTGCAACTCATCTATCGTATCGGCGACTCTATTACCAATGTAGTAAGTCCGCTCTACATTTATTTTCCATTGCTATTGGGTTGGATTCATAAATACAATAAAAACATTGGAATAGGCACAGTAATTTCCATGCTATTGCCCTATGCCGTAATCCTTTTGATTATGTGGCTCGCACTGTTGTTCGTTTGGTTCTATCTCAACCTGCCGATCGGTGTAGGTGAAGTGATTCATGCCAGGTAAATATTATTGAATTGAGTGAAAAGCCCGCCTATAGAGCGGGCTTTTCTTTTAACACAAACAAGGTTATGTATCCAAGAGCAGAAATATTATTCACCCGTCGTAGCATTAGGCAATATCGCAAGGGAGCTGATGTGTCAGAAAACGATATTCAGTTTCTTCTCGATGCAGCTATGAGTGCCCCATCGGCTCGAAACCGCCAGCCGTGGCATTTTGTGGTAATCAACAGCAAAGAATTGTTGAATCAATTAAGCTTATCACACCCTTATGCAAAGATGCTCTGCAATGCTGCATTGGCTATACTTATGTGTGGCGACACGGAAATAGAGCCGGAAGAAGGATACCTTATTCAGGCTTGTGCTGCTGCTACCCAAAATATACTTCTTGCCACAGAAGCCATGGGATTAGGTGCCGTATGGCTTGGAGTGCATCCACGACAAGAGAGGATGGAAACGGTCAGCCAATTACTGAAACTGCCCGAAAAAATTACTCCCGTAGCATTGATAAGTATTGGTTATCCATCAGAAAACAAACCCCGCAATGCCAATTACCAGCAAAGCAGGGTGCATTTCAATACTTGGGGATAAACAGGTCTCAGCTACTTAGCTGCATTTGCTTTCCCCGCAAGTGCTGCAGGTTAGGCAACCTTCCTGATATACCATGGTCGCCTGGTTGCATTTGCTGCATGTTTTCATGTGGGCCTTAGTTCCATCGGCAATAAACTTTTTTAATGCCCTTACAACACCGTTTTTCCAAGTGTGTAAGTGATCCTCGTTGAAACTCAGGTCTTCTATTACATCTACCACAAACGGCAAAGGCATACCATGACGCAAAATACCCGAAATAAGCTTCGCATAGTTCCAAAATTCCTTGTTGAACGATCTGGATAACCCTTCAATGGTTACCTTGTATCCATCCTGATCAAGAAACTGGAAATCGTAGCGTTTCTCTCCTTTTTCGTTGCGGTTTTTAAACACCAATCCCTTTTCTACAAATGGGGGAATGTAGAAATGGTCTGCTTTTCCGGTGAATATTTCATAAGGTCTATCGTGGAGCAAGCCCACTACTGCTATCCACTTCTCGGAGTTGTTGTTGAAGCGCACTATATCGCATTCAAGCACCGTGGGCCGTTTGGGCGCGCTTGTTTCTTGAAATTCTTTTTGGGTTTCCTTGGCACTGTCCTTCACCAAAACCCCCGATCGCGAGCCATCGCGATAAACGGTTATGCCCTTGCAACCGCTTTCCCAGCCGGTTTGGTAGATGCTGCCTACAAGCTCTTGCGATACATCGTTTGGAACATTTACGGTAACACTTATGGAGTGATCTACCCACTTTTGAACAGCTCCTTGCATTCTCACCTTGGCAAGCCAATCCACATCGTTGGCAGTTGCTTTATAATATGGCGATTTTCTAATCAAATCCTGAAGGTCTGCATCTTTCATACGCATCACTTCAGCCACATTGTACCCACTTACAGAAACCCATTCCAAAAATTTGTGATGAAACACATTGTATTCTTCCCAATGGTCGCCTACTTCGTCCACAAAGTCAACCCGCACATTTACATCGTTGGGGTTCACTTTTTTCCTTCTTTTATATGCCACCATAAAAACCGGCTCAATTCCGGATGTGGTTTGGGTCAAAATAGATACACTGCCTGTGGGTGCAATGGTTAATAGGGCTATATTTCTACGACCATGCTTCAACATTTTTGCGTAAAGGTCAGGGTCTGCATCCTTCAGCCTGTTGATGAAAGGATTGTTTTTCTCCCTTTCGCTATCATAAATTGCAAAAGGTCCCCTTTGCTCTGCCAATTCTACACTGGCTCTGTAGGCCGCAAGTGCCAATGTCTTGTGGAGATTTACTGAGAAATCCGTGGCTTCTTCAGTTCCATAACGCAAGCCCATTGCTGCCAACATATCGCCTTCGGCTGTTATTCCCACTCCTGTACGGCGACCCTCAATGCACTTTTGTCTGATTTTGGCCCATAAATCCAGTTCTACTTTCTTTACATCTTCATGCTCCGGATCGTTGATGATTTTATCCATTATCCTATCAATCTTTTCCAATTCCAAATCAATAATGTCGTCCATCATGCGTTGGGCTATAGCCACATGCTTTCGGAATAGAGGAAAGTCGAACTCAGATTTCTTTGTGAATGGATTTTTTACATAGCTAAACAGATTTATTGCGAGCAATCTGCAACTATCGTAAGGGCACAAAGGAATTTCACCACAGGGGTTGGTAGAAACTGTTGCAAAGCCTAAGTCTGCATAACAGTCGGGGATGGATTCTTTAATAATTGTATCCCAAAACAGTACGCCCGGCTCTGCCGATTGCCATGCGTTGTGTACAATCTTGCGCCATAGATCGGCGGCCTGTATGTTTTTTTTGTAGGTGGGATTTTCTGATTGAATTGGGTATTGCTGACAAAAATCTCTATTTTCTTTCACAGCTTGCATAAACTCATCGGTGAGCTTCACCGAAATATTAGCACCTGTAACCTTGCCTTGCTCCATTTTCGCATCTATGAATCCTTCTGCATCGGGGTGTTTTATAGATACACTTAGCATAAGTGCGCCCCTGCGCCCATCTTGAGCAACTTCGCGGGTAGAATTTGAGTACCTTTCCATGAAAGGAACTAAACCGGTGGATGTTAGCGCACTATTTTTCACAGGGCTACCCTTAGGACGAATATGCGACAAGTCGTGCCCCACGCCACCGCGGCGCTTCATGAGTTGCACTTGCTCCTCATCTGTCTTCATAATGCCTCCATAGGAATCAGCCAATCCATTGTTGCCTATAACAAAACAGTTGGACAATGAGCCAATCTGGAAAGGATTGCCAATTCCGGCCATGGGGCTGCCTTGGGGTACAATATATTTAAACTTATGAAGCAAATCAAAAATGGTTTGCTCATCCAATGGCTCGGCATACTTCTGTTCGATGCGCGCAATCTCCTTGGTAATTCTCCAGTGCATATCGGCAGGAGTCTTTTCGTATAAGTTGCCATCGGAATCTTTCAGGGCATATTTGTTTACCCAAACACCTGCGGCAAGACTATCGCCCAAGAAATAATCCGTAGAGCTTTTGATAGCCTCCGTAAAATCACAGGGCTGCATATTGTTGTCTTTGGGCGTACTAATCAATGATTTATCATTAGAATTTGACTGGGTTCTTTGATTTAATACTTTGTCGTAGAGGTTTTGCTCTCCAGACTTAGTCGAAGATTCGGTTGGAACTACAATTTGGGTCTTGCTATCCATAGGTGATTCTAATTGTGGTTTTTTCTAACTTCTTTTTTACAAGAGTTTTACAGAAAGTGCTGGGCTTTTATTTGCTAACGCTAAGATAAATCGCAAAGAAAACAGGTGCCTTAGATGATTATCAACAAAAGCATAAAGTTATTAACCACATAGGAAGTGTAATGACTTATGATGGAAGTGTAGCTATATCTGTCCTTGGTTTCCACAATCTTTGAACAGATGTTGCGGTGCAATTCGTTGTTAATATGCTGATTGTCAATTATCCAAGGCTGGATAACCTTGCGGAGGCGACTGCGTTTGGGTAGAGTTTTGAGTAGATTAACTTTCTCCAAACTCTATTAGAAACGCTTTGATGAACTCGTCAATTCCGCCATCCATCACCCATTGCACATTGGATGTTTCCACGCCGGTGCGTAAGTCTTTTACCAATTTGTATGGATGAAATACATAGTTTCTAATTTGTGAGCCCCATTCAATTTTTTTCTTGGTGCTTTCTATTGCATCAATCTTTTCCCTCTTCTTGCGCAATTCCAGTTCGTATAATTGCGATTTGAGCATGGTTATGGCCTTTTCGCGGTTTTGAGCTTGGGAGCGTGTTTCTTGGCATTCCACCACTATGCCGGTTGGCGCATGGTATAGCCTTACAGCAGTTTCCACCTTATTCACATTTTGACCACCTGGGCCGCTGGAGCGGAATGTATCCCAGCTTAGATCGGCAGGATTTAGTGCAATTTCAATATTGTCGTCCACTACAGGATAGGCATATACCGATGCAAACGATGTGTGCCTTCTACTGTTGGCATCAAATGGGCTAATGCGTACCAAGCGATGCACACCATTCTCGCCTTTCAGGTATCCAAAAGCATATTCGCCTTCAAACTCAACCGATGCGCTTTTTATTCCAGCTCCATCCCCTTCCTGCAAGTCCAATACTTTCGTTTTGTAATTGTTCTTTTCCCCCCATCTTAGATACATTCGCATGAGCATCTCAGCCCAATCTTGGCTTTCGGTGCCGCCAGCTCCAGAGTTGATGGTGATTATTGCGCTCAGGTGATCTTCTTCTTTGCTAAGCATTTTCTTAAACTCCAAATCTTCGGTAGCAAATAGCACCTTGTCATATTGAAG
>DMJL01000036.1:10837-14526 GCA_003451785.1 Bacteroidales bacterium | reverse complement strand
ATGCAAAGCAAGGTGCCGTTGCTTTCTACTATCACCCGATACATAGTAAAACGAAAGGGGAAGCAAATGCGCCCTTTGTTTGTTTTCTTTGCTGCCGATTTGTTTTCGGGTATCAACCCGCGCACCTATCGCGCTGCTACACTAATCGAAATGCTGCATACCGCAACACTTATTCACGATGATGTGGTGGACGACAGCAACGAACGAAGAGGCTTCTTCTCATTGAATGCCCTTTGGAAGAATAAGATTTCGGTATTGATGGGCGACTTCCTTCTGTCGCGGGGATTGCTCCTTGCATTAGAACACGATGATTTCGACCTTTTGAAAATCGTGTCGAATTCGGTGAAGGAAATGAGTGAAGGCGAGCTGCTTCAGATGGAGAAGGCACGATCGCTTAATATTGACGAAGCAGTGTATTTCGAGATTATCCGAAAGAAAACGGCATCACTAATAGCGTCATGCTTAGCGTGCGGCACAGCATCGGCCGGGCAAACGCCCGAAGTGATTGAAAAAATGCGCCTGATTGGTGAATATATCGGTATTGCATTTCAAATAAAAGACGACATTCTCGATTTCGATCTATCGGGGATGAAAGGCAAGCCCACTGCAGGCGACATAAAAGAGCGAAAAATGACGCTACCACTTATTTACACCATCAACCATTCCGACAAAGAAACCCGACGCAAAATTATTGGCATTGTTAAAAACGAAGGTAGCGACACAAAGAAGGTAGAATGGCTGATAGACACTATAATAACTTCTGGTGGAATGGAGTACGCTGCGGAAAAGATGGCGCACTACCGCAATTTGGCCCTTGACGCACTCGCTGCAATGCCCGATATGCCTGCCAGACAATCGCTTAGGCAGCTGATAGATTTCACTATTCAGCGCAAGCACTAATCCAAACATTGCTTAAAAAGTACCTGCGCGACTCAGCAATACTAACAAGATTTGCAGGAGAATCATACTTCGCCTTTGCGAAATATGGACGAAATGCTTCGCATGATCTCTTCAACAAAACCCGCGTTGGGTCCTCCAGCCTCCATTATTGAAGGATTATGGAGATTGTACCCGGCATCATCTTCAAAAGGTTTCTGCGAGGGATAGATTAGGATAAAGCTATTATTTTGAAAATACTGATTGAGCATAGTAGGCACTTTAAGCATACTTTGGTCGAAGGATATTCCTTCCTTGCGGCTAAGTACCAAAATAAGATTATCGTCGGGCTTTATGGTGGATTGCAAATCGCTAAGGTTTTCAAGGCTTTCAAACTTATGAAATGAAGCTTGTATAGGATGCCTGTATGCTATTTCCTTGAGTATGTTTAAAGATGAAACGGGAGCGTAAAACTCAAAATTAGCACAGGTATTACGAGAAATATTCCACAATTTGATTAGCCATAACAAGAATCCGAACTCCCGTTCTACCTTGTCGCTTAGCACAACAATATGTCGCTTTATTGAATGAAATGGCTGCACCGGGCGATAAATTAGTGCAGTAATATTACTTTTGGTAAGCACACCCTCAGTAACATTATTGATAAACGACTCGGTGATTCCTACGGTACTCGATATTCCAAATACCAGATCGCTAATTTTGTATTCACTAATGATGCCCGTAATGCCGTTGACCGTGTTTTGGTCATACCGCAGAAGTTGATGCAGCTTATGATCTGCGGATGATGCGGTAATGACTGCTTTTTCTAAGAGGGCCGTGGCTCTTTTCTCCTTCTCGGGGTCAATCTTGGGGCTATCTATTACATGAAGTCCATAGAAATCTGCCGATTTATGCTTGGGTTTGAGGGCCACGCTCAACTCTACCAGATTGTTTACCGTATCGGGGTTGCTAAGTGGCAATAATACGCGCATTTGAGAGCCATTCTCTTCTGCGGGTGTGTCGGCTGAATCTTTCATTGCTATGTTGTAAGCAGCTTTCTGGGTTGCGAACGACGATATGGTGCAAGTAATCAATATCATAAGGATACTGCCATTGAGCACACTTTCGTTGAGTAATCGAATAGGCTCCCCTTCGGGAGTATAGCCCAGCACGATATTGAAACCAATGAGTACAGCCGCCAATGTGGCGGCGGCCTGCGAATTGCTAAGTCCAAAAAGTATCTGCCGCTCATCAACACTTAGTTTGAATGATTTTTGTGCCAACCATGCCGCAATAAACTTTGCCGAAAGCGCAATCACAGTCATTACAATTGAGACCTTTATAGTTTCTTCGTCTTTTATGAAGCTAGTAATGTCAACCAACATTCCTACCCCAATTAGAAAGAATGGGATAAACAAGGCATTGCCCACAAACTCTATGCGATTCATCAATGCAGAAGTATTGGGAATATACCTATTGATGGCCAACCCCACGAAGAACGCACCCAACATGGCTTCAAGCCCTGCTGCCTGTGCTAAGAATGACCCCAGAAAAACCAAGGCAAGCACAAAAATGTATTGTGAAACGCTATTGGTATATTTTTTAAGGAACCTGTGGGTTAACCATGGAAAAACGAAGATAACAATGGCGCCGAAAGCAAGGGTTGAAAGCCCAAAGCGTAACCAAAAGGCATTACTGTAGTCGCCAACAGAAATTGCTACGATAACTGCCAGCACCAATAGGGCAAGAGTGTCGGTTACTACCGTGCCCCCAATACCAATACTTACTGCCCTATTTTTTACTACCCCAAAATTCCTGATGATAGGATAGGTAACCAATGTGTGGGACGCAAACATACTGGCAAGCAAGACTGATGATGCCAGAGAAAAATTTAACACATACAATCCTGCTAAAGTACCTAGCACCATTGGCACAAGAAATGTGTAAATTCCAAAAACTAACCCCTTCTTGGTGTTCTTTTTGAAGCCAAGCAAATCTATTTCTACACCTGCAAGAAACATGATATACAACAATCCCACCGTGCCAAACAAGATGATGCTGCTATCTCGTTCAAGGAGATGCAATCCATGAGGCCCTATTATAGCTCCAGCAATAATCAGCCCTATGAGATGGGGAATTCTTAGCCTGTTCAATAAAATGGGTGCAGCAAGAATTACAAACAGGATTACGGAAAAAATAAGTACAGGATTGCTTAACGGTAAAGAGAAGTTGAGAATTTGCATTACCATGATAAAAATGCGTCCTGTAAGAAATTAAAAACTTTAAAGAATTGAGCATCCCGACTTCTCAATCCGATGGCAAAATTATCAAAAAAACCGATGCTTAAAACTTGAAGAAAACAAACTCTAAACAACCATCCTAAAGAAAAAAAACCGAAAAAAGGGTTGTAGGGCTTGTAAATATTGAAATCGTTATAATCGTTGTAACTGTTGTAGTGGTTGTAGTGATTTTTTCCTTTTGGATGGGTTAGGGGGAGGTTGCATCCCTTGGCAACTTACCTTAATTCGGTGATACCTTCGCTCAGTGCAGGAACTTCGTTCAGTACGACAATCTTCGATTGGCAATCTGTGATATTGACCGACGGGAAGGATCATTGTATATGGCGGAATTGCAAATTCCGCCTAACATCCAATATTGTTCTCCCGCTGCGAAAAATTTGAAATTCCGCCTTCAAAATCCTAAACAGAACCAAGATCTTTGATATAACACCTTGCCCGCTTGTGCTGCCGGGTTTCGTAGCCTGCCCATAGTTGCTGCACCTTCAGGTTGTTTTCGAGTTCGCGGGTGGTTTC
>DMJL01000036.1:0-10449 GCA_003451785.1 Bacteroidales bacterium | reverse complement strand
CCTTTGTTTTGGTAGTCTGGACGAACTCCAATAAGCAGCATATCGACAGTATCGTTGAATCTCAAAGACCATAGCAATCGCATGAACCCCAACGGGTAGAGCTTTCCATTTGCCTTCTTTAGGGCCTTCGCTAAGCTGGGCATCACAAGTCCGAAAGCTACAGGTTCATCGTCATGGTTCACCACAATGGAGACAAAATCGGGATGCAACATGGAGAAGTAATTGTTGGCTAATTTGGCTATCTGTCTATCGCTCAGGGTGTTGAATGCAAAAAGGTCGCCATAACTGCTATTGATCATCTTAAATACTGGTGCGGCCAATTCCTTGAGTGCCTTTTTCGATGCTAATGGCATTTGTCGCACGCCATACCTCTTGCTTACCAGCATTGCAGCCTGAGTAAGTTTTGGGGGCAACTCGGCAGGCACTTTTATGTTGTATTCCACCCAATCTACCTCTTTTTGGTATCCCAAAGCCTCGAGCATCGAGCTATAGTAAGGAAAATTGTAGCGCCCAAAAGATGTAGGAAGCTCATCGAACCCTTCGACCAGCACACCCGAAGCATCGAACGACATAAAGCCCAATGGACCATGTACCTGACTAAGGTCTTTCTCCTTGGCCCACTGCTCAACTTGGAGCATCAGGCATTGCAATACTTTTGGGTCGTCGATAAAATCGAGCCAACCAAATCGCATAAGGCGGGCATCTTTCTCCTTATTGTACCTGTGGTTGATGATTCCAGCAATTCTCCCTACGGGTCGGTTTTCTCTGTAAGCCATCCAATACCGCGCCTCGCAATATTCAAAAGCGGGATTCATTGCCGCCGATAGCGTAGCCATCTGGTTGCGATGCAAAGCCGGAATATAGTTTTTCTCGCCTTTATAAAGGTCATCTGGAAACTTTATAAACTCTCGCAGTTCACTGGGGGTAACAATCTCTTTGACAACGATAGCCATAGTAGTAAATGTCTTACGAACAATATTCGGCATCAAGCCTTAGTACGCACAAAATACAACAATTTATTTAAAGCCCACACATTCATCAGAAGGTGGCATTACAATTCACACACAATCCATACTCCGCCAATTTATCACAGGGGTTGGACGCTAGCCCACACCAAAAGTTTAAACTCTGTGATGGTTTTCGGTATTGATTTACACAAATCCCTTAAATTGCTATCATGCTATGGTATTGGTCATTGCATGCGTGCAGCCAAAGAACCATCAACCCAATTTGGATTCCTCCAGATGCTGAGTGCCCACAGCCGATAAGATATTTCTAAAAAATGCCTTTAAAAATGGCGATGATGGATTCTGGATTAGCTTCCTAATGCTATCGTCATGCGTTATTAATCCGCCATTCATCACCAGTACTCTATTAGCATAAAATGGAATTCCTTCCAAGTCGTGGGTAACAAAAATAGCTGTAACGCCCGAGCTTTTGATGAGTAGCTCCAGTTCGTCCATTAACAAAACTTTAGTAGGTGCATCTAAGGATGTGAAGGGTTCGTCCAAGAACAAAATCTGCGGTTCTACTGCAAATGCCCGAGCTAAGCTCACTCTTTGGGCTTCGCCACCCGATAGACCTTTTACTGGTTGTTTTGCTAAATGTTCTATTCCCATGCGCATCAACCAATAGCGCGCTTTTTCATAAGCAGTTTGCTTGCTATCGCCCCTGAGAATACATGGTATTGCTACATTAAAAAGAGCGTTACCTGTGAGCAACAAGCTATCTTGAAACACGGTTGCCATCTCCCTTCGGGCAAGCAGCTGCGATATTCCATTGGTCAAGGATTTGCCCTTGTATTGTACTTGCCCAGCCGTGGGTTGAATGAGGTGAGCCAGCACTTTGAGCAATGTGCTTTTTCCGGCACCATTGGCTCCAATAACGGCTACAACTTGTCCGGGGGCTACATCCAGCTGTGGCACATCTAATATGGTGCGTCCGTCTCTAACTACGGTTATGTGATTGATTTGGATTGATGCGCCCATTACTTGCTCCTTCCTCTCTGTTGTATTTTGGTAAGCGACATAGTGATGGCAAAGGCCAATGCAAGTAAAATGATGCTCAATGCAATGGCTAGGGCAAATTGCCCTCGGGATACTTCCATAACGATTGCCGTAGTTAGTACTCGGGTTTGTCCTCTGATGTTGCCTCCAACCATCATCACTGCACCTACTTCCGACAAAACCCCACCAAAACCGGCTATTACTGCCGCCAACAGCGAAAGTCGTGACTCACGCAAAAGCAACCACCAGAGCTGCAATCGGGAAGCACCCATTGCAATAATTTGCAACCTGAGATTGGAGTTCAATTGTTGTACCCCGGCCATAGTAAAACCTGTTACCAAAGGAAATGCTATTAAAGCCTGGGCAATAATAATGGCTGTGGGAGTGTACATCAGCCCTAAAAAGCCCAATGGACCACTTCGCCACAAGAAGATGCTCACCACAAGTCCTACAACGGTGGGAGGAAGCCCCATCCCTGTGTTGATAACGCCAACAGCTGCATTTCGCCCCCAGAAGCGCGACAATGCCAAGACTACCCCTAAGGGAACACCAATTATTACACTAAGAAGGGTAGCCAATCCTGATACCTTTAAACTCAGCAATGTAATTTCTAACACCTCTCGATTGCCTTCCAAAAGCAATCTAATCGCCTGCAATAAACCTTCAAAAAATAGTTCCATTAGTTTTCGGCTACAATTCCTTCGGGCAGCATGGCTGCTTTATGGCTAGTGGCGTTATAGAAAAGTGGCTGTCCGAAACGGTCCACACCAAAGGTGCAAATAAACTCCTGGGTTTGCTGAGATGTCATAAACTCAATAAACGCCCTAGCGCCATCTGCATTCACAGCAGGGTATTTTTCAGGATTTACCAGCAGCATGTGGTAGGGATTTAGCAATTCAGGGGCACCTTCTGTTAGAACAGACATGCCTTTATTGCGATCATTATGCACCAAGAAAGTACCCCTATCGGTAAGCAAATATGCTTGTTTTTCGTGGGCCATACGCAGGGTGGCACCCATACCGGAACCCGACTCTATGTACCATGCGCCCGATGGAGCTATACCTGCCTGCTGCCAGAATGCCATTTCTACTTTGTGGGTGCCAGAGTCATCGCCTCTAGACACAAACCGTGCTCTTTGGCGAGAAATGCGTGTAAGGGCTTCTACCGGCGAAGCCATGCCCTTGATACCGGCAGGGTCGTTTTCGGGACCAGCGATTACAAAATCGTTTACCATCAAAAAGGTTCGATTCATAGCATAACCCGCTGCTACCATATCTTTCTCGGCCTGAGGCGCATGTACCAACATAACATCTGCTTCTCCCCTTCGACCAAGCTCCAATGCGGCTCCGGTACCTACCGAGATTATCTTTACACGATAGCCTGTTTGTTGCTCAAATATTACAATCAGCGTATCGAGCAAGCCCGTATCGTTGGCACTTGTAGTAGATGCAAGAATCACATCAGGATTCGCTGGAGTAGCTACTCCTGTGGGCTGTTGGCGTGGCGCACACGAAATCCAAGTAAAACCTGCTAATATGAAAATGAAAAGTCTAACCAAAAATTGCGTTCTAATCATGATCTAAAAATTTTCCTTAAAACTAAACTCCATTCATAATTAATCATCTTGCAGTCTAATTCCTACGCCAAAAGAAACATTAACCGCCACCCATAAAAAAACAGGCTAAATAATCTTATAGTTTCTGAACTCAAAAGGACGAATTCCAGTGAGTTTCTCAAACTTATAGAGCAACCTATCTTTTGCACTTAATCGTTTCTTGGATAAATCCACCTGTACTTCCCAGTTTTTTAGTGCAATTCGCTCTGCCATAACTTTTGGGTGTGTTCCTGAGAATTTGCAAAGCGAATCGAACCCACTATAATCGAAAAATTCTACTTCCTTTACATATTGTTGCAACGAGCCATCGTCGAACCAGAATTGACCGACATTCTTCTGCTTGTCTTTCATGAGTTGGGGATTTTTCACCCAACCGTAGTGGTAGATACTTGCATCTATGCGTTTCACGGCAATTTTTTCGTTGCCAATGCGAAAGCCCTGTGCATCGCGATAAGAAGAAATGGAACTTTTATTGCGGATAATTCTTACTTCGTTGAGATACCATTTGCGACTATCTCCTACATAATCGTAGGTGCCATAAAAGTGCAAATATTTGAACAGCAATCCATCTACTCTGAGATCGTCTTTGTATTGAATACAGGCTTTTTTAATGGCATCGTAATACTTTTCGTGAACCGCCTCATCTGCCTGAATGTAGAAAGCCCAAGTGCTATCGGGCGAAATAAGCTGAAAGGATTTGTTGGTTTCCACAGCAAGCACCCTACCGCCAGTGCGCAACGACAAATCCCATATTGAGTGATGGATACGGATTTTGGGGTCGCCAATACTTCGAATTAAATCTTCGGTGGCATCTTCTGAGTCGCCCACCAAAACCACCATTTCATCCACCAAAGGAAGCACTGATTTGATAGCCTCCACAATTGGGTAGTCGTTGATTATGGCATTTCTGATGATGGTAAAACCTGATATCTTCATAAAATTTTAAACACATGAGACCTTCATAAAAACAAATCCATTTGGGATATTAATACCAAGGTCGCACCTTATTTTTGTTTTCTTTTCTACCTCTTTTTTGCAAGGCGTAAAGATAGTATTAAAATTTTCAGGGGAAATAAGGTTTGATAGAGAAATACAGACGGGCAGGGTTGGAGGCAATGCTTATTGGATAAAACCCATCTGACCTTTAGATGCGTAGGTCGGTGCTTGCGTAAAGGGGCTTCATAGCATATATAAAAAACATGTAGGATAATGGGATATAACAATGCTGAAATTTACATTCCGAAGGTCGGCATGTTTTGCCAAAATATATCGGAAGGCTTTCTGCCAAAACGAGCGTATGACAGAATCGCACCGAATGCTGTAATAAAGAATTAGCCAGCCTTGCTAACTACTTTGCGCCCCTTGTTGTTAGATACTGACCTTTTATCTTTTTAGAAATTCCATTAGAGCCAAATGGTACAAAATGATGGGACTATAAAAAAAATCCCCGGAGTGGACACTCAGGGGTGAAAAATGATGCTAAGCACCAACATTCTTTATACGGGCTATTATTGTCTGTATGCCGGAAAAAAGTCCTCCGATGGACGGTTGCCCGAATGAACGAGCAGGGAGTCATAAACTTTTTGATTTAATATTTTTTTACCGATATAGAAAGGAAAAATCCCTTTAGGAGCAAACGACTTTTTGAAAGCGAATATACCGTCGTGGGGCTTGTAACCACCACCTATAACTATCTGCTTGTACCCATTTTCATGGCCCCATTTAATGATGCTGCTTTTGAGCAAATCGCCTGCCCTTTTTTGAAAATACGGTTGCAAGGTGCCACCAAGGTAGGAATACAGGCGGGTTTTGGAAACAAGTACCAATTCTGTTGCTACAACCATATTGTCGTACACGGCATGGATAAAAAAACTATTATCGGGCAAACGCTTTATTACCTCTTCGAAAAAAGCTGCAGGCAGGTGGTACTTACTGTCTGCATTACGCCTTTGCATGGTGTGGAAATAAATATGCAAAAAATCGTCTAACCTTTTGCCTGCAGGGTCAAACTCTATGGAAACATCGTTGCGCAATGCCGTGGCCACATTTTTGCGCACCTTGTACCTAAACCCACCCCACATCTCCTCGTAGCCGGGCGAAAGATCGCAAACGATATTATCGTTGTGATGCACTACTACGCCATCGTACCCCAATTGGGCATCGGCAAATAGGGAAAATCTGACAAATGAAGTTACAACGCTATTTTGAACTGCCCATTCATGAAAGGCTTCAAAGAATTTGCTGTAAAACGATTGCGTGGGTCTGCCCGCTACAACATAAGGACCTCCATACCCATAAGGGGTAGTTATATCAAAGATTTCGCCGTGCTCAGGTAGCCAACACGGCTCGTGCCTGATAGACCTAAGCAAAAAGGGCATAACAGCAGAACAATCATCCGATTGATAGTAAAACGCCAAACTCCGGTTATGGGAATCGCTAAAAAGACTTGCATATTGTGGATGCGCAAAAACATCCTGCTCCGGACTTTCTGCCCACAACCTCAACCATAATGGATCGGCTTGTTCGAGTATGTTTGGATGGATTTGGATAAACGAAGACATTTTTGACGATTAAACTCTCCAAAAGATATATCGCCAGGTTCCATTAAACAAAATTATCGTGGCAAAAATAGGAAAGCTATACATCTGAAGCAATAGGGAGCTTGAAATTTTGCCTTTGGGATTTAATGCGCGTTGAAATGGTCTTGTAAAAAGAATCTCCCTCCATATTCTATCTGCAAACTTTGCTCAGTTTAGAATATATGCGGACTGCTCTGCATCCTTTCACAAACAGTTGTTTCGTAATTTTTCACAATTTATGCAGGGAAGCAACTGAACCCAAAATCCTTTTTTGCGGAATTGCAAATTCAGCACAGCAAGGAAGATTGGTGTTTTACAAGATAGCCACGGTTTAAACCGTGGCTATGAATGGTTTGCAAAGGGTATTGTTGGGGCGGAATTGCAAATTCCGCCCAGCGGCGGCTTTAGCCCTTCTCTGCATGGCGGAATTGCACACATCGCCTATTTATGGAAAGTTGAAATCCTACCAACGATTTTATCTTTAACCCCGACCTTTAGGTTGGGGTTGATGAAAAGTCGGACTCTTTGGGGCTTTAGCCCTGATATGCATGGCGGAATTACAAACTCCGCCATGCAGAGAACCATTATACCAGATAGATTTCTAACAACTTCTTTTTCCACAAGATTTTAAACCAAAACCTTATCCAATTACCGATTTCAACACGGCGGCTATTCGCTCCTTTTCTTCATCCGTAAGGTTGGATCCCGAAGGCAAGCATAGACCGTTTTCGAAGAGTTGTTCGGCTACCGTGCCGCCAAAATAGGGAAAACCTTCAAACACGGGTTGCATGTGCATGGGTTTCCAAAGGGGGCGCGATTCAATGTTTTGCGCTTCCAAGGCCAGCCGTATAGTCTCGCGGGTTATGCCTCCGCTTTTTTTGGGGTCAACAAGAATCGTGGTCAACCATCTATTAGCAAAGAACCCTTGTGGTTCGGGCAGCAGGGAAATGCCTGGCAGGTTGGCAAGCAATCCTTGATACCAAGAGTAATTGGCTCTGCGTTGCTCCACCCGCAAGTCGAGCACTTGCATCTGCCCGCGACCGATACCGGCCAGCACATTGCTCATCCGATAGTTGTATCCGATATGGCTGTGTTGATAGTGGGGTGCAGGATCCCGTGCCTGGGTGGCCAGAAACCTTGCCTTCTGTATCATAGCATCGTTGTTGGACAACAACGCCCCTCCCCCACTGGTGGTTATGATCTTGTTGCCGTTGAAGCTCAATATGCCAAACTGCCCAAACGACCCACACATCCGTCCACCGATATGCGAGCCTAATGCCTCGGCAGCATCCTCAATTACCGGAATCCCGTACTGGTTGGCTATGTCCATAATGGCATTCATCTGAGCCGGCATTCCATAGAGATGTACCGGGAGTATGGCTTTTGGATGTTGGCTTTTGGCTGTTAGCATCTTTATTGCACTTTCAAGAGCAGCGGGGCACATGTTCCATGTGTCTTTTTCGCTGTCGATAAAAACCGGCGTGGCACCCAGGTAGCGGATGGGGTTGGCGGTGGCCGAGAAGGTCATGCTCTGGCAAATCACATAATCATTAGGCTGCACATCGAGCAGGATAAGGGCAAGATGGATGGCTGCGGTGCCACTGCTTAGGGCTGCCGCGTGCCCGACCCCGGTATATTGCTGCAGGGCGCGCTCCAACCCATCCACATTTGGACCTAAAGGAGCTACCCAATTGGTGTCGAAAGCTTCTTTAACAAATATTTGCTCCGTGCCACCCAGATGGGGCGAAGAGAGCCAGATGCGGGAAGGTTGGGTTTTCAAAGTATTCTTATAATGATGTATGATGTGGATCAGTGAATTGGTGGATTGGTGGACGGTGTTCGGCCATGCATAGGGAAAAAGTTGTTGAGTGGTTGTAGGGGTTGAAAAGGTTGTAAGGGTTAAAAGGGTTGTAAGCGTTGTAGGGGTTGTAAGGTTGTAAGGTTGTAGGGGTTAAGCGTTTAATGCTCCAATTGGTAATTATTCAAAACGATGAAATTTTTCATTCCCCAGGGCATGCTTTTATGGTAAAATCATCAGAATGTGTCTGCCCTTTTGCTTTACGATCAAATGATATTAGTGGCTTTATCAATTAAAAAATCTTTAATTCCATTGTTAGTTGGGGCTTTAACCAAATAATCGATCTCTTCGGAATAGTCAATATCTTCAAAATACGACAATTGTGCCCTGAATAATTTATCTGAAAAAAGCTCACCAAAGATTTCTTCTGCCCTGCCTGCTATTTCTTCAATGCTGTAAAAATCTCTGATAATGAAAAACAAATCGACATAATCTTTCCACTTTGACCTGCGCCCTAATGCATACGCCTTCATGGCCGCTAAATCGATCAGCGATGGAATTTTTATACACCTTTCGAACCATGTTTCGGGTTTTACCTGAAAAGGGTATTCAAAAAAGGTGATTTTTACATCATTTATGGTTAAATTCATTTGATCTGCAACACGCCGCGTTACTTTAAAGGGGATATTTAATTTCTGTATTTTGTCTAAATTTTTTTTGTGGTTAATGTTTGCGAATTTGAATAAATCGAAATCTATTGATCGGCGATGGCCAAGATACAAGGCAATTGCTGTACCGCCAACCAAATAGTATTCACGGTTGAAAGAGTGGATTAATGGCAATAAATCGGTCTGATTTTTACTGAGAATGTTTTTGTGCATATTTTGCAAATACATGCGAGAAGAAATTATGTATTTCAGGATAATAATTCAATTTTTTGCGATCTTTTGCTGAGAAGAAAATATTGGCAATATTGTTTATCCCCATAATTTGAATCAATTGCCTTACATCGTCCAGTGTGCCGTAGTTTAATATATTTTCTACCAACAAACTTTCGCTAATTTCATCCTTCTTGCTTTCGGGAGTGTACCAAAAAAGAGATTTATGCCTTTCAATAAATTGTTTTAATGCTTCTGCCATAGGATACGATTAACCTATTCTTTAAACTACAGCCAAATTTCTTCAAATACTTCATTATCACACAAATTTACTCAATTTTCATTAGGTGTGCGCCGTTCAAGCCAGTTTAAATTTCTTATGTTTTAAAATAATTCAAACCCTGCTCCTAATTTTTTTTATTAATTTCTGCCTGCTACTTTACGCCTGCTTCATACTTGCTGGTTCCCCAGAAAGGCTCTGTAAAGCCCCCATCTGCAGCCATTATGCCTTCGCGTTTTACTACTTTGACCAAAGTAAGCCATAGGATTTTGATATCGAGCCAACAGTTGTGGTTGTCAACATACCACACATCGTGTTCAAATTTTTGTTCCCAGCTTATGGCATTGCGACCGTTTACCTGTGCCCAACCGGTAATGCCCGGGCGCACCTCGTGGCGACGGGCCTGAAAATCGTTGTAGCGAGGCAAGTATTCCATTAGAAATGGGCGCGGACCGACTAAACTCATATCGCCTTTCAGAACATTTATCAATTCGGGCAACTCATCGAGACTTGCAGAACGCAGCCGATTGCCAAATTTAGACTGGCGCTCTTGGTCGGGAAGAAGGTTGCCATGCCCGTCAGTGCTATTGGTCATGGTCCGAAACTTGAGCATCTTGAAGGGTTTACCATTCAATCCCGGGCGGACTTGGGTAAAAATCACCGGCCAACCAAGCTTCAGGGCAATGAAAGAAGCCAATAAAATCAAAACTGGGGCTAAAATAATCAAACCAACCAAAGAAACTGATATGTCGAAGAACCGCTTGAGCATGGATTTTGGCTGCTGCTTGAAGATGGGGGCTATTAGATATAGGAAATTTTGGTGAATTTCTGCGTTCATCAGCAAACTAAATAATCAAAATCGAAAACGGAAATCGACTATTTCATTTTTTTAGGTTGCAATGAATTTTGTATGAAATTACATTTGCAGGCATATGTAAATTTAACTTTAGACATATGAGGTGTTAAAAGAACCCCGAAAGAGTTTTGATGATCTTTTTTGCTATAACAGCTGGACGATTTTGCCCTAACCCCCTAATTCACCGAACAAGACTTGTATAGTCAATTTAGCACAGTAAATGAGGGGGTTAGAACATTTTAAAGGCATCAGTACATGGAATAGAAACGAGAAAGGATTACAATTGCCAGCCTTTGTGACCATTCCGGTCGGTCAGTAAATTCCTGGCAGGTTGCTCCCCAGCAGAGCATGTTTCCGCATAGGTGACAGGTAAGCTTATAGTAACTGTTAATAACTTTTAAAATAATGGGAAAACTGGTTTAACCCCCTATTTTTTG
>DMJL01000142.1:2081-4849 GCA_003451785.1 Bacteroidales bacterium | reverse complement strand
CAAAAAGATGATTGTCGCAAGCTTGTAGAAGCATCCATACAGCACTTTGGTCGCATAGATGTGCTTATCAACAATGCCGGTATTTCCATGCGGGCATTGTTCGATGAATTAGACCTTAGTGTGATAGAGCGACTTATGCAAGTCAATTTCTGGGGAACGGTTTATTGCACACATTTTGCCTTGCCCCATCTGCTGCAATCCAAGGGCAGTGTAGTAGGTGTGTCTTCGGTGGCAGGCTACAAAGGATTGCCGGCGCGCACCGGATATTCTGCATCTAAGTTTGCTATGCACGGTTTCTTGGAATCGTTAAGAATAGAAAATCTCAAAAAGGGATTGCATGTTTTGGTAGCCTGTCCGGG
This sequence comes from Bacteroidales bacterium, assembly GCA_003451785.1. Lineage (GTDB taxonomy): Bacteria > Bacteroidota > Bacteroidia > Bacteroidales > UBA7960 > UBA7960. Next base: position 4,490 of record DMJL01000142.1, on the reverse strand, counting down.
ATTTACCGCAAGCAACATCCGCAAAACCGCACTCACCAAGGATGGAACTTTGCAAGGCGAATCGCCAAGAGCCGAAGATAAAATGATGACTGCTCACCAAACCGCAGTGCATATTCTTAAAGCACTGCATCTTAAGAAAAACACCATAGTGCTTACTTTTTCTGGCAAGCTTACCGTATGGCTCAATAAATTCTTTCCAAAACTTGTTGATTCGTTGGTTTACAATCATCTGGCAAAGGAGCATGACTCACCCATCAAGTCTTAATGTTATTAAACAGTGGGATGTAAATATAAAAAATCGCTAAATTTGCTGCATCAGAAAGATGAACCCATTCTGCGATTCGGTGGTTTGCCTTGATGGGAGATCACGACAATCTTTAAAAAATTCACAAAATACATCCAATAAATAATTTGAAACAATGAAAGACGAGTTGGTAATTTACCCATTGGTAGGTGTTGGAAGTTTGAAATTTGGTGCCACAAAGAAGGAAGTTGAAGCATATTTTGGCGAACCTAACGCTGTTGAAACGATACCCGGTGACGAGGATTTTTTGGGCGTTGATATTTGGTCTTACTTCGAGCCTGGTCATTCGGTTTATTTCGAGCAGGAATTTGATGAGCGATTTACCAATTTCGAAACCGACGATGAATCGGCAATACTCTTTGGTAAGCAAATCTTTTCGCTCAAAGAAAACGAAGTATTGGCATTGATGAAAGAGAATGGTTATTCCGACTACGAAATTGTTGACAAGGACGAGTTTGATGAAAAGCGAATTTCTTTTTTTGATGCCCAAATGGATTTTCTTTTCGATGAGGAGCAAACCCTTTTGCAGATAAATTGGGCTGTAGGCTTCACGGAAGAGGAAGAGCCTGTTTGGCCGGAATAATTTTGTAGGCATATAAGTGATGGAGAAATTATATCCTCTATTGTTCGAGTCTTTGTTAATGCCAAAGGTGTGGGGAGGTAGCCGATTGCATTCTTTGTTTGGGAAAGGCCAAGCAAGCTCTCAAAACATTGGCGAAGCGTGGGAACTTGCCGCTTTCGACCACCACGATTCAATGGTAGTCAATGGTTTTCTGGCTGGAAACAGCTTGGGCGAACTTATAGAGGTTTATATGGGTAGCCTTGTAGGCGAACAGGTGTATGAAAAATTCGGTGAAGAGTTTCCACTACTTATCAAATTTATAGATGCATCCAGCAATCTTTCGGTACAAGTGCATCCCGATGACCACTTAGCTTGGGAAAGCCATAAGTCTTCGGGCAAAACCGAAATGTGGTATGTGGTTGATGCTACAAAGGATGCAAAAATTTATGCAGGGTTCAATAAAAACACTTCCTTATCCGAAGTTCGGCAGGCTATAGCAGATGGTAATCTCCATGAATTTTTGGAGCAAGGCGTGGTGAAACCCGGCTATGTTTTTTATATTCCTTCAGGAAAAGTTCATGCCATTGGAGAAGGAGTGGTGCTTTGCGAAATACAGCAAGCCAGCGATATTACCTACCGCTTGTACGATTGGAACCGAATGGGCGAAGATGGCAATCCTCGGCCGTTGCATATAGAGCAAGCTCTCAAAGCCACAAATTTTGATAAATCCGACGAATTTACCAAACCCTATAATGCATCGGATAATACTCCAACGCCACTTGTGAGCGATAGGTATTTTACCACCAATCTTATTGCATTTAATAGAAGGTATGACGCAGACTATTTTGCGCTCGATTCTTTTGTAGCATTGGTTTGCATCGAAGGGGCCTTCTCCATAGAACATCCATCAGGCGTTGAATTTGTTAAAAAAGGAGATGTGGTATTGCTGCCTGCCGAAATTAAGCAGTTTGCATTTGTACCGTCTGAACCTTCTAAAATCTTGGAAACCTACTTGCTGGAAGTTTAGATTTATTAGCCAAAATCCTTTCAAAGGCGAAGTAAGCTGATATTTTGGGGATAACACGAATTGCCAAGATAAGATGCTTTGAATGATAGTGATATTTGAATCCCTTAACCCATTTTAATAGGGATGAAGATAGGTTTTACTTTACCAATAGGTATTGGCAATAGCAAAAGAACAAGATTTTGCTGACAAATTATTGGTAAAAAACACTTTTTGAATGGAAACATCCAACGAGCCTATTTCTTCTGAGATTACTTTAGACTTGGTTCTGGGCAATGTGGAACCAGCGCATCACCCATTGTTTGTAGAGATAAGCGTGGATGTATCCGATCGTTCAGAGCGATACATGCAAAAGGAAGCATATCCGGCTTTTTTGAAAATGCACAAAGCCGCAGCCACAGATGGGATTCCATTGGTTATCGTGTCGGCTATGCGAACCTTCACCGAGCAAAAACGCATTTGGAATAATAAGTGGACGGGCAAAATGGAACTTGCCGATAAGATAAATGCTGCGAATAT
>DMJL01000142.1:0-1700 GCA_003451785.1 Bacteroidales bacterium | reverse complement strand
GGCACATCGAGGCACCATTGGGGTACGGATATTGACATCAATAGTGTGGAACCTGCCTATTTTGCAACAGATAAAGGCAAGCGGGAATACCGCTGGCTATGTGAAAATGCTGCAAAATTTGGATTTTGCCAACCCTATACTCCACATGGACAAAACCGATGGGGCGGGTATGAAGAAGAACCTTGGCATTGGTCGTATGTGCCCATTGCAGCAAATTACTTAATTGCTTTTCAAAAGATGGTTTCATACCAACACATTAGGGATTTCGATGGCTGGGAAACTGCTGAAGAATTGAAAATCATTAGAAATTTTGTGGTGAATATAAACAGCAATTGCTTGATTGCGAGTCAGTAACTTGTGACGGCAGCTGATTCAAAAGATTGTTAATGCCCAATATCCAAGTCGGCACGGGTGTTTATGTTGTGAAACATCTTGGGGCTGTAAAAATCTTGGGCGGTAACTTCTACAAAAGCAGTGTTTAGACGGTCGTGCAATTGCAGGAGTTTGAAGTTTCTTTGCTGAATTACGGTCTCCACTTCATCCAAACAATCCTTTCTTATCACCATACACAATGTTTCCCTAAAACCGTTGTGCATTGGGGCGGCAGCTCTATGATGCATTAAATAATCGGCTAAAAAAGGGAATATTCTGCCGTCGAGAAAGGGCATATCGCATCCTGCAAAGACTACGATTTTGGTTTGTGCGTGTGCCAATGCACTATGTATTCCCCCTAAGGGACCGCAGTCTTTGTGTAAATCCTCAATAGTCTGCAAACCAGTAAATGCCAAATCTTGGGGGCTGTTGGTACTCAGAAGCAATTTTCCACAGTATGGGGTCAAGCTTTCTATAGCATACTCCACAAGGGGTTTTCCATTGTAAACATACAAACTTTTGTTTTGCCCAAAGCGTGTGCTGCGACCGCCGGCAAGCACTACACCGGTAATTTCATCTTTAGTAAGCACAGGCTTTTTCATCGATTGGAGTTCATAAATTGCTTTTTAAGCAAATACAAGGTGTGATAATTGTTTGATAAATGCCGGTTTAATTAGATGTTGCATGTACTTTGATGAACGATTGCACTTTGCTGATAATTTCTTCGTTAGGAATTTCTTCCACATTCAAAATAAGACACTGACCCAAAACCCACTGCTGGATAAAAGTATCTACCAGCGATTTCCTAATCACCAACAAAATCGGTTTTTCCCTGCCGTCAATAATTCTCGTAATTGGCTCTGCCCAGCCTTTGCCTTGCAATTCAAGTGGACCCACCTCGTCTAATACCACTAAATCTGCCTCTTCTCCGATTTTTGCAAGTACGGATTGACCGAAAATCAATGCATCATCCTGAATTTTATATGGAATACCAAACTTTTCCGTTGGGTTTTCCTCAGATTTTATAGCAAATGGCAACCTTTTGCCTGAACTCAAATCTTGTATCTCGTATCCCAAATGGATGTCGTTCTTCAAAATTTTAGGTGCTAGGATGCCTTCTACAGTTGCTCCACGACTTTGCAAAACTTCCGATAATTTTGTAGCAACTCGAGTTTTACCGGTGGCTTTCTGCCCCGTGATTACGATTATGTTGTTGCGGCCATTTAGCCTCTTCATGTATCGCAATGCATGATCCATCCCGGCTACTACTTGCCTAAGCAATCTTATCGGATTTCTCCATGCATTGTTGGCTGGCAAAGACTCAAGCA
>DMJL01000269.1 GCA_003451785.1 Bacteroidales bacterium | reverse complement strand
TGCATCCCGTAAAAATTACATCACCTAATAAAAGCTCTCAAATTCCTGCTTAAACTCAACAATAAAAGATTGTAACGCTCTGGATTAACATCACTAGATATTACCAGAAAATAATTATCATCATCATCGCCTTGCAAATCTGCCTGTTCTAATAAAGTCCGTGGTATAGCACCCAAAATAGAAAATGGATTGATTTGTAAAACAGCTGTGTATGTGGTTCCTGTTACAAGGGTGATAGGAAGCTGACCCTGAACATTCACTGATTCAAATTTCACCAAGTCGTCTTCATGCAAGGCAATAATCAATCGAATCCTTGTAGCATCCAATCGTGTATAGGTTCCTTCAATCAACAACCCAAATTCATCATCCATGGAAATAAAGTCGTCAAAATCAAATACGGTTTCCAATTCTTGGGTCTGAATTTCCCATCTCATTGAATTGTAGATACCTTCTGGAATATCGAACCATGTAATCGGTGTGTTCAACAGAGTTGGATTAAGATCGAAGTTTCCAACCGTTTGCCCCGGTCGAGTATTAAAAACTACATCATTACCCGCCTGCCGAGTGCCAACAAATCGTATCGAACGAATACTACCAACGATGCGTGTAAATGTAAAATGAGCAGGCATGGGGCTGCCTACCTCCAACTTTACCTCAAAATTCACCCTAACAGGCTCATTCTCATCAGGCCCGCAAGACGACTTTAGCAGCAAAAGTAAGATTACACAAAGACTAAAAATTTTGTCCTTCTTGAATTCAAACATGGGCATACCATTTACTTATACGACGACTAAAAGCAGTGAAAGGTTGCATTATGATTGAAAAAATTTTCAAAAATCATTTCAGAAAATAATGCCCATAATTTCTTAGATGCAATTATTTGATTTTCAAAAAACAACAGAAAATCAACTTTAATGGGAAGCCCTTATCACCCTTCGACAACTAATGTTTTGAAAAGGTTTACCATTAATTAATCAATCAAAGGAACCCGAATCAGAAGTTTTTATTAACCAAGAAGCGGCTATTGTTTAAACACTGAAAGGTCTAATTTAAGCCGAATTTGGGTAATCAGCATTTTCAACAAGGTATCCAATGGACCATCTTCAGAATAATCGGCTTTGGCAATGTAATCTACCCTATTTTGGGCTATTAGCTGCCTGCATACATCTCCAGCCGATAACCCTTCGCGATTAACACTGGAAAAAGGATTATACACAGCAATCGTAGAACCACCTTGGTATTTCACCATTTTCATTGCGGGCACATCGGTTTCGCCATCGCCAATGTAAATAATTCTTGAGAAGGGTACCGGCTTCAAATCTTCGGGAATAAACTTGTTCACCAAATGATTGTCGTAGGCATTATCAATTCCTTTATTGATTCGAAAAAGGTATTGCGTTTTGTTGGTGTAATTGATTGCCAGCGCAGGCCACTCGGCAAATCCATTACTATTGTAGGAAAATCCCGAGGCGAAAATATTACGAAAATATTTGGCTATGCTTGTACCTGCAATGAATTCCCTCAATCCTGAAGATATGATATGATGCTCAATATGTAGTCCGAGCGTTTTCCCAAATTCATTTATCCTATCAAAATAATCCTCCACGCCCGGAAAAAGGGTAATCCCTTTGCCATATTGCTCGAAATCCTTTTGCCTGACCTGCACATTGTTTTCTTTCGCTTTAACAAGCATCAACTGCATATAAGCCAAAATACCATCCATATCGCTATCCATAGCCATTTGATTGGCTTCTGCCCAAAATGCTTCTTTGGCAATGCCCAGTTCTGGCAGAAATGAATGCTCCTGCATATTGCCCGGAGCCAGAGTGCCATCGAAATCGTAAGCAATAGCAACAGTAATTGCTTGCGTATCTTTTTGATTGTTCATTATTCCTAAAATTGAATGTTTTGTGAACCCATTTTCATTTTGCAGGCCTCGCAAAATCACATACCTTTATATCCAGATTCGCCAATTGTGGCATTTGCCGACAAGTAGGTAAAAATAGTGAAAATTAAGTACTAACAAACGATTAACTTCTACTCTGTAATTTTAAAAATTCAACTATCCATGTGCCATTGGGTTTTAGGTCAATAAATGCCTTGAGAATCAACTGGCGAATTCCATTAATTCTTTAACAAATTTAATTCCCCATGAACATTATCTTAATTGTTTTAGCCATTTTAATTGGTGTTGTTGTATTGCTTGCCTTATTTGCTCCAAAAATCTATCGAGTTAGCAGGCAGATAGTAATTAACATTCCGAAACCGGTAGTTTTTGAATACATCCGCTCCTTGAAGAATCAAAACAAATGGAGTGTTTGGAGTTCTATGGATCCAGGAGTGGTAAACACTTATACAGGCACCGATGGACAAGTGGGATTTATCTCGGCTTGGGAAGGAAACAAAGATGTGGGGCAGGGCGAACAAGAGATTATGAAAGTTACAGATGGCAGCAGAATTGATTTGGAGCTTAGGTTTATTAAACCTTTCAAATCCACAGCTCAGGTGTATCTAAGCACTACAGAGGTAGATGCTACCCAAACCCAAGTAGAATGGGGAATGCAAGGAAATTCGCCATTCCCAATGAATCTTTTCTTATTATTTGCCAACATGGAAAAAGCAATAGGTAAGGATTTCGAAAAAGGTTTGGGCAACCTAAAAGCTATACTTGAGCAGGAGGATAAGGCGTAACATTTGTCGCTTTTCAATGTGCGGCTTGTCCGACATTCTTTTGTATTGTTGGTGTCAAATCTAAACTTCCAAAGCAGTAAGAAACCTTTTAATGAAAGAGAGCGAAATTTTACAATTTCGCTCTCTTTTTTTGGGAATTACCAATGGTTGCCTGCCGCAATTTTGGTAACGCCAATATTTTCAAATTCTCAATTAGTGCATAATCATTCTCATACCCCTACCTCCACCTTGTCTTTGGGCACCATCGAACATATTCATAGCTTGATTGAGGGAATAAGTAAATGTGAGCAGAAAATATTGCCCAAGACTATTAGTAACCTGCCTCTGAATAAAGTTGGCATCTACGCTCTGCATCACACCAAGATTTTGGTTTAGAAGATTGAAGCCGCTCAGTCGGAGTTCACCGGCATTGCCACGCAAGAAACTGCGGGAGATAAAGAAATCGAGCATGGGAATATTGCGGTCGAATTCAGCAGTGCGTCCCTCAAACATTTGGTAGGAGAAATTTGCACCCAGCCTGAAATAATTCAAAAACCGCCAGGATACATCCGTTCCAAAAGTTTGATTCAGGAATGCCTGCTCCAGAGTTCGGAATTCGTATTGGGTAAGTTGCTGATTGATATTCGCCGTAAGGCTTGCTTCAAAATTCTCGTTGGGGATAAAACTAAACCTTCCGTTGAAACCCAAAATATTATTAGAAATCTGCTGATTTACATTATTTAGAATGTTTACGCTTTGAATGAAATTGTACGACAATCCACCGGAAAGACGACTCTTTATCGGCGTAAAACTCATGTTTACATTGGCATTGCTGCGAATATTCAGATTTTGGTCAACATTCACTGGACTGATAGTCCTTACCAATTGTGGATCTACGGAAACAGCATTGGTTATGGCATTTCCCACATAATCGGCGGATAGAAAAGCAAAGAATCCGAAATTATTCAATGGATTGAAGGAGTTGAACCTCAATGCTAAGCGATGGCGATAGGATGACTTCAAATCCGGATTACCCATAAAAATGTTTAGGGGGTCGCGGTTATCCACAAAAGGTTGTAGTTGTTGCACCGAAGGCTCCTGCACATTGGTTGTATAATCCAATGAAAGTCGCCTTGTGCTTGTAAACTGGTAATTGAATCTTAGCACCGGCAGAAAATGTATACTCTGACGCTGAATCTCTTGATTGGTGGTTAAAATATTACCTGTAAGTGTTGAAAACTGCACATTTGTTCCAAGTGTGAGGTTAAAGTTTTCGCCGGTTAAGCGATAATTGATTCCTCCGCGCTGAAATAAGAAAGTATTATCAAAAATATTGCTAAGCTGCTGATTTAGCACCTCATTTTGCCCGATAATGTCATAAACCGTTTGGTCAACTTCATTGTGATTGAATGAAATGCGGTAGTTGGCTTCAAGAAACATATTGGGGGCGATGGGTTCGGTATAGGTTACATTGCCACCGAAATTTCTGTTTGCACTGTTTTGAAAATTGTTTTGAAACAACTGTTGCTGCACAAGTGCCGGCAAAAAGAATTCATTCAATGCTTCCAGATAGCCTTCGGTATTGTTGTTGTTTACCGAAAAGTTGATTTGGGAAGTAAATGTTCTCCCGGGTTTACCCAGCCTTTGTCTCCACAACAAGCTGGCATCTACATTGTTGCGATTTCCATCGGCAATACTGGTTTGGAAACTTCTGTTTTGCAATGCCGATTGATGGTTTAGATTCTCACTGCGGCTTTGTGCTTCGCTCTCGGTACTGTTTAAGGTGGAATTGGATGTAAACAACAAGCTGCTGTTTTCACTAAACTGGTGCAGCAGTCTTAGGTTTAATCTATGGTTGTAGTTTCTGCTTTCTTGATTACTGTTTTGATCGAAAAAGAAGTTGCCAGCGGGCATAAAATTTTCTCTTTCGAGTTCTTGGGTAAGGTCGTGCCCCAATTGGTTGTAAAAGTAGCTAGCCGTAAGTTCAGTTTTAGCACCTAATCGTCTGTTGAAATTTACACCACCAGCCCAAGAAGTCATAAGCCCGTTTGTAGATGGGCG
>DMJL01000075.1 GCA_003451785.1 Bacteroidales bacterium | reverse complement strand
ATCGGGGTAAACCCACAAGGGCCTTACAAGCCTGAGCATTACAGGTATTAATTGGGTAATTTAGAAAGCCAACTTCTTTAGATTTTGGTGAACTCTATTGTGTGTTATCAGCAAAACCGAACAACAGGTCGGTTTTGCTGATAATCGGGGTGGCATAATTCTTTGCATTATTGGCCAATTGCATTGCAAAATTCGCACAAACCCCTAATTCATAGCTTGTTTTGATGCAACTACAACTAATTCTTATGGCCGAGAAAACCTTTACTAAAAGTGAATTTTAGCGATGTTTAATTTTGGAGATGTTTAGAAACGGTAGGAGGTTGGCTATAAGTAATGGGTTTAGGCTTCAGCGTTGAAAATTAGCCCGTGGTAATGCGGATTACCAATTGGTTATTCTTAGCCAAGGATGCTGGAACGATGCACGATAGGTTTTTAAAGGAAAGCGGGATGGACCGGAAATAATATTCCCATCCAACATTAAAAAACTTGACTGGCAGCAAGGGCATGTGGCAATAGGTGCGTTTATCTGGGTAATTCTACCGCAAGGATCGAATGGATGATGCGGGCAAGCTCTATCAAAGGCAACAAATTCATCAATTGACCTACGAAAAATGATTATACCTGCATACCCACCCGAAAAAATTGCATGACCGTGTATTGCATTGAGTGCCAGCACATGAGGCGATTCTACATTTATAGCAAAATCAACATGTACAAATGGTACAGGATGATGGGTGTCTGGAATACACGAATTTACAACAGGTAAAAGTAGCAATGCCAAAAGGGCAATTCTTAATTTCTGCATGAAATCTGTGGTGAATTTTATTACAGGTTTTAATATTTTGGTTGGACCTTTGCTGCAAAAATTACCCCAAGTCCTAAAGCGATAAAGATACCGAGATTTTTTGTAAATTTGTTTGATTTTTGAAACAATAAAGTCAAGGTTGGGCTGCTCGAGAAGGTTGTTTTCTGCTTTTTCAAAAGTGTTGTAATGAGCTTTGTTTTTTTATGTTGTGTTGGTCTGGCAGCAAACCGAATAGGTCTGTCTAAAAGCAAAGTCAAAATAAAAGTATATTACTAAAACAGAAAACTGCCCGAATTTTGAAGTGCTTCATAGCAACATTTGTTAAGTCTAAGCATTGATACTTTAGGTTTAATGAATCAAAAAATATTGTGTCGCTTGGAAATTTTAGACACTGAATCGTAGAAAGTTCAGAAGGTATCAAATTATTAATTTTCGCTGATATGGAACAAATTGCACCTGTGATAATGTTAATTCTCTGGCTGATAGTGAGTTATCTCAATAACAAAAAAAAGCCTGCTGCCCCTCAGCGAACAGCTCCAAAACCTGAGACCACCAGAATCCCACGAGAAACCGATTTCCAAGAAATGATCGAAGACCTTCTAGGAGGTGACGATGACGAGCAGGATGAAACAAAAAAGCAGCCATCAAAGCAATACGGCGGCACCAAGGTTCCAGTCGGAGATCCTGCAAAACGCAGAGAAGTGATTATGCAAGATACACAAGATGAAAGCGATACTATCTTGATGGAGACTAATGACTACGAAGACACTACAGATTACAACCAACATAAAGAGTTAGAAGAGTATAAGTCGCTTACTTATGAATCCGAAGCTCCCGAAGTGCTTAGCACCGGGAAGAATCTTCCAATGCTGGATTATCAAAAAATGCTGAGCAATAAATCCCTTGAAAGCTTTGAGGCAATGGAAGTTCCAATTTACGATTATGAAGAAATGAGATCTATAGCAGTTGAAGATGAAGTAATTGCAGAAACAAATAATGAATTGCAGGTAAGGCAGTTCAACCTAAGAGATGCAATTATTTATTCAGAAATATTGAATCGCAAGTATAAGTAGTAATCAATTCTTCGAAAGGGGTAATTACAAAGCACAAATGCAATTTGCTTAAGGGCTTTTTGCAACCATGGTTCTTGGTTTTGAGATGCACGGATTAAGCCTTTAAGAGTTTTGTGTATGTTTCGACAATTTATTCCATTTTTTAAGTAGGCTTATATTTTCGGAAAAGAAAAGGCGTATATTTGTACAAATAAGTTTTCTAAAAAATAGCCGGCTGTTGAGGCTGGAAAATGAAATGTTGTCAGTAGAAGCAAGCTGTCAACAATTTTTTTTGTATTTTAAAGAGTCCTATGCGTAAGATTAGCAATACCTAGTTTCTAATCAAAATGACCAGCTTAAGAGTATTCTTCGTGCGATTGTAACTGTGAAATACTAAATAAAAAATGGCATTTGATAGTTTAACAGACGATAAAATTGCAGATCTTCTTAACTGCCCTAGACACTTGACTAATCCCCAAGCGAGAAGCAGAATTAAGGAAGGACACGAGCAAGTTAATTTTAAAGCAGTTGCGTTAGACAACTCAGGTCACGAATTTGAAATATACAAACGACAAAATCTTCGTGACGGCATGGAAGACGACTTTTCTTGCGGGATAAGTTGGCTCGCCCCTAATGGAGAAACATTAACACTAAAAAGATATAACGGTACAAATCACGACCACCCAAACCATTTAGAAAAGGTTAGACTCGGTTATACATGCCATATTCATTTGGCTACGGAAAAGTATTTAAAGGCTAATAGGAAAGCTGAAGGTTTTGCAGAGGCAACTCGTAGGTATAATACTGTTGAAGGCGCTTTACATTGCCTAGTGAAAGATTGTAGAATTTCAGGAATTATTACCACGCCTGACAATATTAGTCAAACTAAATTATTCGACTGATGAACCTTGATATAAATAAACTACAAGAGACTCTTTGCTCACTCATGTGTGCAGAGGTAAAGATAAGGTCGCAGAATGGAAAATTGCTATCCGTTGAAACGCCTTTTTACTTTGCTGATGGAGACCCTTATCAAATTTACATTAAGGAAATGCCTGGTAATATTTTGAGGTTGACTGATATGGGGCATACAATGATGCATTTAAGTTATGACAATGACATTGATAAATTTAAAGAAGGAACTAGGGGTAAAATCTTTGATCAAATAAAGGCAGAAACATTCATTGATGAAGACAATGGAGAGTTTTTCATAGACACACCTATGGAAAATTTAGGGGTTAATATTTTCCGACTAGGACAGGCATTGACAAAAATTAATGACCTTACCTTTTTAAATAGAGTAAGAGCAGAATCAACTTTTTATGAAGACTTGCAAGAACAATTATTTAAAGTGGTAGGCGAAGAAAAAGTAAAAAAGGACTACTATTTTGATGAAATGGAAAATGCGAGAGACTATCCTATTGATTATAGAATTGAAGGAAAGCATGCACCTCTTTTTATTTTTGGCATTCCTAATAGAGACAAAGCACGATTAACAACCATAATTTTGGAAAGACTTTTAAGAACTAAGGCAGACTTTGACAGCATTTTAATTTTTTCAGATCAAGGCTCTATTCCCAAACAAGACTTGGCTAGACTTTCAAACGCAGGAGGAGAAATGATAGCTTCGTTAGACGCTGAAACTGACTTTTCAAGAAAACTATTAAGAAAAATAAACCCGAACTGACAGACAGAAGAAAACCTGCGCACAACACGGGTTTTGCGTCAGGCGTGGTGACCTGCAAACTTAGAGCTTTGTGACCCGTACTTGTGGGATTCTTTGCTGGTTGACAGTTTTGTGCTCTGAAACCCACCCGAAAGCAAAGCTCAAAACCGATAATCCATTGTAAAAAGCGGCAAGTAAATACCAATGAGAGCAAATATACATACCAATAAGATTTCGGTCGGAGCATCTAAGGCTTCGGGCAGGTGGGGTATATTGCCAGCGAATTATAAGCAACCAGATTTTCGGGAAAGGGAAATTTGGTTTATTACAACATTTCCCCAAATACTACCGGCAATCAGTAGGGGATAGCCGAAACACAAAAATAAATTCAAGTCATTCTTAAAAATAACATACACGAGTGTATGCAGGATGGTTTTAAACAACAATTTCAGAACACACAACTATAAAAAGTATAATCATGAGTGCAGTAAAATATTTTACCCAAGAAGGCTTGAACAAGCTAAAGCTTGAACTGGAAAAAATGAAAACAGTAGAGCGTCCTTCCATTTCTCAGCAGATAGCCGAGGCTCGCGAGAAGGGCGATTTATCAGAAAATGCCGAATATGATGCTGCAAAAAATGCCCAAGGAATGCTCGAACTTCGTATTGCTAAACTCGAAGATGTTCTTAGCAATGCCAGAGTAATAGACGAAAGTCAGTTGGACGACAACAAGATTTCTATACTTTCGAGGGTGAAACTTCGCAACTTGAAAACCAATACTATGGTTACCTACGAGCTAGTTCCCGAAAACGAATCTGATATTAAGCAAGGTAAAATTTCCGTTTCATCACCAGTAGCCAGGGGATTGCTTGGCAAAACAGCAGGCGATATTGCAGAGATAAGTGTACCTGCTGGAGTGCTTTCGTTCGAAGTTGTAGAAATTTCGCGTTGATGTATTGTAATTTCTAAGCCCGGTTTTATCAAAAGCCCAAAGTGCCTACTTTGGGCTTTTGATTATCTTTGCTTTAGATTAAAACAAATTTGCCATGTCGAGTATTTTTTCCCGTATTGTGAAAGGAGAAATCCCGTGCTATAGAATAGCCGAAAATGACAGATTCCTTGCTTTTTTAGATGTAAATCCTATTGCAAAGGGTCATGTGTTGGTTATCCCTAAAGATGAAATTGATAATATTTTTGATATAAACGATACAGACTATCAGGGTTTATTTTTGTTTGCCAAGCGCGTAGCCCACGCTTTGGGTAAGTGCATTCCTTGCGAAAAAGTTGGGATGGCAGTTATTGGGTTGGAGGTGCGTCATGCTCATATCCATCTGGTGCCAATCAACAATATTTACGACATAGATTTTAAAAACCCAAAACTCTCGTTTTCCGCTGATGAATTTCGAGCAATGGCTGCCGAAATATCTTCTGGAATTGAGGGTGTTTTATAGGTTAACCTTGCCCGGATTGGACGCCACAAAAGCCGACCAACTTCTGTAGGATGAGCTGCTGGCTTGGGATGTGCCTGAATTCTGAAAATAATGGCAAACGGCTACTCCCAACGCATCTGTTATGTCTAAATAATCCGGTGGAATGTCCAACCTTATTAAATGCTTAAGCATGGCTGCAACTTGCTCTTTCGATGCATTTCCTTTGCCTGTTATGGATTGCTTTACTTTTCGGGGAGCATACTCAAAAACCGGCAGGTTTCTATGCATAGCTGCTGCAATAGCCACACCTTGGGCACGACCAAGTTTCAGCATGGATTGAACATTCTTGCCAAAAAATGGACTCTCAATTGCCAACTCTGTTGCATAAAACTCATCAATATTGCGAAGCACGGTGTCAAATATTCTTTTTAGTTTTATATGCTGGTCAGTTACTTTTTGAAGGTTCAAAACATCCATAGCTACTACTTCAATAGTTTTGTTTTTAATACCAATGATTCCAAGACCCATGTGATTGGTTCCGGGATCCACACCTAAAATGATTTTGTCGTACTGCAAACCGAAAATAGAGATTAATGGGCGTAAATGTGAAAGCAAATATACTTAAAATTGTCCGCGTATTGCTTCAGTATGTAGTGCCTGTTGCAGCTTTGGCTTATGTGGTGTGGCAATTCTCCCAAATACCTGCCGATCAGTATAAGCAATGGTTTGCTGCGTTGAGCAATCATCATTTTTGGGTTTTTTTTGCCGCTATTGTGCTTTTATTGTCAGGAGTTAATTGGCTATTGGAGGCAGTAAAGTGGCAAATACTTGTACGCAATCTTGAGCAGATGGGTCTTTTGCGATCCTTAGGAGGCGTGTTGTACGGGGTAGGATTGGGTTTAGTGGCCCCAAGGCAAGTAGGTGAGTTTGCCGGTAGAGCTATGGTGCTGCGAAAAGAAAACAGAATTCACGGATTGGCACTTAGCACCATTGGTAGCTTTGTGCAATTCTGCGTTACTTTCTTTATGGGTCATTTGGGTTTGTTGCTTGGTGTAATTTACCTTGGAGTTTCTTTCAACGCATTTTTAACTTGGGCTGTGTTGTCTTATTCATTGGGTGTGGGCTTGCTTTCAATTCTATCTGTAGTTTTTTACAAAAAAACCATCGCATGGTTTCAAATTCGATTCAAATCCGACAAGATTAGACAAGCCCTACAGGCTGTTGCAGGGATAGATAAAAAGATTTTTCGCTTAATATTGTTGATTGGTCTTTTACGGTACGCAATTTTTATGTTTCAGTTTTATTTGATTTTAGGTCTTTTAGGGTTGTGGGTAAGTCCATTAATGGCTTTGGTACTGCTAAGCATTACCTATTTGATTATGCTGGGGCTACCGGTTTCGGGATTGGTAGATGCCGGACTTAGAGGATCGGTTGCCCTTTTTGTTTTACACGCTTTTTCGGGTGGGGTAGAATCCTTTTCTGCAGCATACGAACTTGCAGTGGTAGCTGCAATGTTGTTGCTTTGGATTTTGAACCTGGCAATTCCCGGCATTGTGGGGGCGTTGATTGGCATTAAGGGTGATGTTTTTTCTAATCAATTATCAAGATAATCATTTTATGTGGATAGTTTTATTGGGGTTATTGCTTTTGTACGGGTTGCTTTTATTGTATTTGTATCGGGGTTGGGAGCGTTTGCCATTGTTTTGGCATTCTGGGGCAGTTGGTGCAAAATTTTCCATCGTTGTGCCATTTCGCAATGAAGAGAAGAACCTTAGAGTACTTTTAGCACACTTGCAGCAGTTGCATTACCCTTCTGAAAGTTTCGAAATAATCCTTGTAAACGACAATAGTACCGATCGAGGTCCACTTGTAATTGAAGGTGCATTAAAATTAGGATTTAAACAAAATTTGAAGCTGATAAATGCGCAATCAAAAAATGGTGGTTATGGTAAAAAAGTAGCTTTGGAGCAAGGCATAGCAGTTGCCAAATATCCTTACATAATTACTACGGATGCCGATTGTATTATGGGTAGGCATTGGCTTCAGACTTACGCTTCTTTTATCGAGACTCACCAGCCCGACATGCTCATTGGACCGGTAGAGTTTGTTTCCAATGGGAGAATTTTTGACGATTATCAGGCATTGGAATTTGGCAGCATTTTGGGAGCAACCTTGGGTGCGGCAGGTATGCAAACCCCAACAATGTGCAACGGTGCTAATTTGGTGTTTAGAAAAGAGCTTTTCGAAAAAGTGGGCGGATATACAGGCAATTTTCAATATGATTCGGGCGACGATATGTTTCTGCTGCACAAATTCAAAGCCCAACCAGGGGTAGTCATAAGAGGCTGTAAGAGTAGCGGGGCGTTGATTTATACACAACCAACAAAAAGCTTTAAGGATTTTTTCAAGCAGAGATCCCGCTGGGCAGCCAAAGGCGTGGGATATACCGATATTGCTACGATTGCAACGGGCGCATTGGTAGCATCGGTAAATGTGGCTATTGTGTGCGCTCTGGTGGCTGGCATTTTTCATCAAGCCACTTTACTTGCAGCCATGATAGCCTTGATTGCCAAAGGGGCAATGGACTTTCCGTTGATTTGGAAGGTTACAGGGTTTTTAAGAAAAAGAAGTCTGCTATGGCTGTATCCATCTCTTGCTTTAATGTATCCCCTGTATGTGGTATTATCACTGTTTTTGTCAGTTTTCCCATTTTCGCGATGGAAGAAATAAGTGAAAGCTTCAGCACATTTCTGGTGCCTTACAGTGTCCTTCAAAGCACTTTGCAATAAGGTTTTTATGCAGATTTGCATGGAAATTGTTTTTATAGTTTTTTTCGTGCCAAAAAAAACATTTAATTTGTAAAATGGTAATATATGAATACATTGCATGCTATGGAGGATGAGCATTAAATGTGTTTGCAGGAAAAACTTTACATTTCAATAAAACATGAATGGGTAAAAATTTTACTTCGATATTGAGCAAATTGGGGGTGGAAGTATGGGTGCTATGCGAGGATATTCAGTTTTTGAAGGAAATTGAAGCTTCAATTGCGAGAATCGGTTGCGATTTCCGTATGTTCAATTCTGCTGATAATTTAAAAAATACATTTTTTGGGGAAGCATCAAAACCAAAACTACTACTTATTGACTATCCTTTAGGCGATAATAATGGTTTACAGGTAATCCAGGATTTGAATGCAAAAGATCTCTTTCCTGCATTTATTGCTATGATTGCCCCCGAAAACGAAAACCATGGCTTACTTTCTTTGAAATCAGGGGCTAAGAATTATGTGATAAAAGGCAAAGATTTTAACGAGCGATTGCCTTTGATTTTACAATCTGCAATTATCCAAATAGAGTCAAATCTTAAGCTTGGCGATAAAGTCGAAGCATTAGAAAAAAAGCAAAAAAGCCTAAAGGAGCAGAAAAAGAAACTAAAAGCCCAATCCCTTGCTTTGTTGGCAGAAAAGAAAAAGGTGGAGGAACTTCTCGGTCAAATGTTGCCAAAAACCATTGCAAAAGAGCTACTTCAGAGCGGGACAGTAAAACTTCGGTACTTCCCTTCTGTTACGGTTTTGTTTGCAGATATTGAAAATTTCTCATTAGTCGTTTCAAGGTTCACTCCATTAGAATTGGTAAAAAAGCTCGAAACTTATTACAATGCATTTGAAGCGATTACGAAAAATTTCGGGTTGGAAAAAATTAAAACCATCGGCGATTGTTATATGTGTGCTGGTGGCATTCCGGTAGAAGACAAGATGAGTGCAGCGCGTGTAGTTTTGGCAGGTTTGCATTTTGGTAAAGTTTCAGAAAAACTGAAGACTCTTACTCACGATTACAACGATAATTTTTTTAGTTGGCGGATTGGAGTTCACACTGGTGGGGCCGTGGCGGGAATAATCGGAAAAGATAAATTGAGCTACGATGTTTGGGGCGATACTGTAAACAAGGCACACTGGATGGAGCAAGTGAGCTGCGAAGGGCAGGTAAATATATCGCAAGAATGCTTCGAACTTGTTGGTCATTTCTTTGATTGTACCAAAAGAGAAAACCATATAACTACTAGTCATGGCAAATTTGATATGTACTTTGCTAACAGACTAAAACCTGCCTATTCATCGGATGCCAAAGGCTTGTTTCCAAACAGTGCTTTTTGTAAATCTACGGGGCTTTCCGATAGAGATAATTTTTATTTGGATAATGCGTTATTAGTGTGTGATTAATGTTATATTTGCAATGGAAATTATTGCAGATATATTTTCCTGAATTTTCACCAAATGAAAACACACTTATGGTAATAGACTTGCCTTTTAAAATTGCCCTTTTCGGTTGATGATACATTTCAAATCGCATTAATAAGGATGTGCTTTCCTGTTATCAAGCATACTGTTTAATAAATTTTCGGGGTAGTAAAAATCCGAATTTTGGATTAGAATTGGTTTTTCGGTGAAAATTGCAGTTGTTTTTTGTGATTGGCAAATGGCATAGTTTGAACCTACGCATTAAAAATTGGGAGAAATTTTCGCATAGCATATTGTGCAACCTTTTTGTTTTATTACACGGTTTCAATCTACTGTTTATCGCATTATCGTATCAGGCAAAATGATGTGGGATGTAATTGTGTTGATTTGTGGGCAGCCACTAGTTGCATAGAAAACATTTTTGGGCAATATATTGTTAAATTGGCATACACATGCAATGATACCATCTGTTTTGAAAGTAATAAAGTACTAAGAGACTACTATTGATTTTCGTTGACAAAAAATCCTACGCAAATATCCCTGAAGCCATGCAAGAAGCATCCAAGTCTGATGAAAAAGCAAGACATCTCAAGGTTTTGATAGCCGAAGACGATGCATTGAACAAAATGTATCTAGCAGGAGTTATAAAAGGGCAGGGTTGGGATGTGGAACTAGCTGCGAATGGATATATAGCTATCGAAAAATATGCCAACGAAACTTTCGATATTATACTTATGGATGGCCAAATGCCCAAGATGGACGGTTTTGAAGCAACCCGCAAAATAAGAGAAATAGAAGTTGGCACCCGAAAACATACTCCCATAATTGCTATTACCGGATACGCTACTCCTGGAGATCGCGATAAGTTTATTCAAGCGGGCATGGATGAATACATTACCAAGCCTTTGAATGAAGGCAAACTCATTGAAATCATTCTGCAACTTACAAAAATAGAAGCCAAGGAACCCTAACTTCTATTTTGTTGGTAAACTGTAAATTCAGCCTGATAATTAAAGGTCTAATGTAAGCGCAGGATCTTACCCAGCATCTTACAACCAACAGTTTTACTCGTTGATAGCCTGCACACCGGGAAGAATTTTTCCTTCCATATACTCCAGCAATGCCCCACCACCGGTGCTCACATAGCTTACTTTTTCTGCAAGACCCAATTGGTTGATTGCTGCAACCGAATCTCCACCTCCTATAAGTGTGAATCCACCACTGGCAGTAGCTCGCACAAGAGCTTCGGCTATAACCTTTGTTCCTTTTGCAAAATTTTCCATTTCAAACACTCCCATAGGGCCGTTCCACAATACGGTTTTGGATTTTTCAATTACAGCGGCAAATTTTGTTGCGCTTTCTATGCCAATATCAAGCCCCATCCATCCATCGGGAATGGCATCGGCATTGCATGCTATAATTTCGGCATCGTTGGCAAAAGCACTTGCTGCAATAGCATCCGATGCAAGATGGAAATTCACACCCTTTTCCTTGGCTTTATTCAAGATCTCAATGGCCTTTTCGAGATAATCTTCTTCCACGAGGCTATTGCCAATTTTTCCTCCTTGGGCTTTGATGAAGGTAAACATCATACCTCCACCAATAATCAAATCATCAACCTTATCAATCAGGTTTTCGAGGATCTCTATCTTGCTGCTCACTTTAGCGCCACCAATCACAGCGGTATAGGGGCGGTTTATGTCCTTGAGCACCTTATCAATACTCGAAAGTTCTTCTGCCATAAGGTAGCCAAAGGTTTTTGCTTGGGGGAAAAACTTGGCAATGATGGTAGTAGAAGCATGTGCGCGATGGGCAGTGCCAAATGCATCGTTTACATACACATCGGCCAACTGTGCCAATTTGCCGGCAAATTCTTCGTTGCCTTTTTCTTCTTGCTTGTAAAACCTTAGGTTTTCTAAAAGTAGCACTTCACCAGGTTTAAGGTTGGCGGCAAGCTCGCGGGCAGATTCGCCAATGCAATCATCTGCAAATTGCACTTCCAAGCCCAATAATTGGCTCAAGTGGGTTTTAATATGGCGGAGAGAGTATTTGTCTTCTGGGCCTTCTTTGGGTCTTCCTAAGTGCGACATGAGGATAACCGAGCCACCCTCTGCCAAAATTTTCTTTATGGATGGGATGGCTGCTTTAATGCGAGAATCGTCGGTAATCTGAAACTCTTTGTTAAGCGGAACATTAAAATCTACACGCATTATCGCCCGTTTGGCTTTGAAGTCAAATCCGTCTAATGTTTTCATTTGTACGATTTTATAAGTTTTAAAAATGGTAAAGTCGTCCTAAATACTGCAAAGCTGAGTGCAAACAAAGAAATCTTTGTAATTTCGCACCGCAGTCAATAGATTGCTGTTCGTTGTTTTTGCATTGCAAAATTACCGTTTTTGAATGCACTTTTTATAAAAATACCATTCACATGAGTTTTATTTCACCGAGCGTTGTATCGAAGCTTCCCCTTGTTGGTACTTCTGTTTTTGCAGTAATGACCCAACTTGCCCGCGAGCACAATGCAATCAACCTTTCGCAGGGATTCCCGGATTTTGCCGTTTCCAAAGAGTTAGTTTCGTTAATTAACCAGCACATGCGTAAGGGCAACAACCAATATGCGCCTATGCCCGGTCTGCCATTGTTGCGAGAGCGTATTGCTGCCAAAACTGAGCTACTCTATGGCGCAATTTACAACCCCGAGACGGAAGTTACCGTTACAGCCGGTGCCACACAAGCATTGTTTACGGCAATAAGTGCTTTCATTCGCAAAGACGATGAGGTTATTGTTTTTGAGCCGGCTTACGATAGCTACACTCCTGCCATAAGGCTCAATGGAGGTATTCCGAAAATTTCCCGTTTGCAATTGCCCGATTATACAATCCATTGGGATGAGGTCGAAAAATTACTCAGCTCTCGCACCCGAATGATTATCATCAATAGTCCACACAATCCATCGGGGGCAATTCTAAAACCATCCGATTTGGAGATGTTGGCAAAACTTACCAAAGACACCGAAATACTCATTCTTAGCGATGAAGTATATGAACATATTGTGTTTGATGGTCATCGCCACGAAAGTGTATCTCGGTATCCGGAATTGATGAAACGCTCCTTAGTAACATGCTCTTTTGGTAAAACCTTTCATGCTACGGGCTGGAAAACGGGTTATTGCATTGCTCCCGAATATCTGATGAAGGAATTCAGGAAAATTCACCAATTTGTAGTTTTTGCTGTGAATACTCCCTTGCAATACGCCTTGGCCGACTTTTTAGAAACTCCTGAGCATTATCAAGGGCTTGAGGCTTTCTTTGAGAAAAAACGAGATTTCTTTATCCAAGCATTGCAAGGTTCACGCTTTGGTAT
>DMJL01000281.1:3485-5229 GCA_003451785.1 Bacteroidales bacterium | reverse complement strand
AAGGTGGAACCAGACTGTAGATGTGCGAGCTTTTATAGTGCAAAACATTATTCCCTACGATGGTGGTGATACATTTCTATGTGGCCCCACCCAGCGCACTTTAGATTTGTGGCAGATATGTAAGGAAGCTATTGCCGAAGAGCGAGCAAATAATGGCGTTAGGTCTATTGACAACAAAACTGTTTCGTCCATCACATCCCATGGACCAGGATACATTGACCGCTCCAAGGAACTAATCGTAGGCTTGCAAGCCGAATCGCTTCTAAGGCGTGCCATGAAACCCTATGGCGGTATTGCTGTTGTTGAAAAGGCCTGCGAGGAGAATGGTGTTGAAATAGATCCTTTCATAAAGCAAGCATTCACCAAATATATCAAAACCCATAACGATGGCGTTTTTGATGTTTATACCGAAGAGATTCGCACTTATCGCTCTTTGGGAGTTCTCACGGGATTGCCCGACAACTATGCTCGGGGTCGTATCATTGGCGATTATCGCCGTTTAGCTATCTATGGTTTAAACTTTTTGATTCAAAGTAAAAAGCAGGACTTGGAAAACCTTACCAGCCCAATGAGCGATGAAACCATAAGGTTGCGCGAAGAGGTAGCTGACCAAATAAAGGCATTGTATGCAATGATTGAAATGGGCAATAGCTACGGGCTCGACCTAACGCGTCCGGCAGAGAATGCTATCGAGGCTGTGCAATGGACTTATATGGCATATTTGGCTGCTGTGAAAGAGCAAGATGGAGCAGCCATGTCGTTGGGCAATGTTTCGTCGTTTCTGGATATTTATATTGAGCAGGATATCGCAAACGGTAAAATCACCGAAGAGTTTGCCCAAGAGTTGATTGACCAATTTGTGATGAAGCTCCGCATGGTGCGCCACCTGCGCATGGAGGCTTACAACGAAATTTTTGCCGGCGACCCTACTTGGGTTACTGAATCCATAGGCGGAGCAATGTCGGATGGTCGTCATAAAGTAACTAAGACTTCCTACCGCTTTTTGCAAACACTCTATAATCTTGGACCATCTCCCGAGCCAAACCTCACAGTGCTTTGGTCGGAAAGAATGCCCGAAAATTTCAAAAGATTCTGCTCCAAAGTATCTATAGACACATCATCCATTCAGTACGAGAACGACGATTTGATGCAAAGCACGCGTTGCAGCGACGATTACGGAATCGCATGTTGCGTTTCGTATCAGGAACTTGGAAAGCAGATTCAGTTTTTTGGTGCCCGCACCAATTTGGCCAAAACGCTGCTACTTGCTATCAACGAAGGTAAATGTGAATTGACTGGCAAGTTGGCTATCCCCGGCATTCCAAAATTAAAATCTGATGTTTTGGACTTCGATGAGGTGATGGAGAACTTTAAGCTTACCATGACCGAAGTAGCACGAGTGTATAGTGAAACCATGAATATTATTCACTACATGCACGACAAGTATTATTACGAAAAGGCACAAATGGCATTTATTGATACCAACCCTAAGATCAATTTGGCCTATGGTGTTGCTGGTTTGAGTATTGTTGCCGACTCGCTTTCGGCTATCAAATATGCCAAGGTAACTCCCGTGCGCGACGAAAACGGCGTGGCAAAGGATTTTAAGATTGAAGGAGAATTTCCTTTCTATGGAAACGACGACGACAGGGTTGACCAATTTGCTGTAGAGATTCCGGCATTTTTCAATCAATTGCTTTTGAAGCTACCTACATATAAAAATGCCGAGGCTACTCTATCTATT
>DMJL01000281.1:0-3086 GCA_003451785.1 Bacteroidales bacterium | reverse complement strand
CCGTTTGCACCTGGTGCCAACCCCATGCACGGCCGCGACCATAGCGGTGCCATTGCATCGCTCAACTCTGTTTCAAAAATTGACTATAGCGAAGCCTTAGATGGGATCTCCAACACCTTTTCCATTGTACCTAAGTCGTTAGGTCCAACGGATGAGCAGCGAACCGAAAATCTGGTTTCGATCATCAACGGTTTTTTCAAGAAAGACGCTCACCACTTGAATGTGAATGTACTCAACCGCGAAATGTTGGAAGATGCTATGGAATACCCGGAAAACTACCCTCAACTTACAATAAGGGTATCAGGTTATGCCGTGAATTTTGTGAGACTTACCCGCTCGCAACAAATGGAGGTTATTTCGAGAAGCTTTTTTGACACACTTTAATCTGAGCTACAGCTTACAATAGATGATAAATGTGCATTCGGTAGAATCGCTGGGAACATTTGATGGACCTGGAATTCGCTTGGTTTTTTTTCTTCAGGGATGCAACTTCAAATGCTTGTATTGCTCAAATCCCGATACTATTGAGAAGAAAACCGGGAGATTGATGACTACCACCGAAGTATTGCAAATGGCCCGTAACCAGCGCCCTTTCTTTGGAGAGAAAGGGGGCGTTACGGTTTCGGGCGGCGAACCCTTGTTGCAAGCCCGAGAATTGCTGCCGGTTTTTAAAGCTCTGAAAGCTGATGGTTTCAATACCTGTGTGGACACAAACGGTGCTTCTCTTTCTGCATCTGTAAAAGAACTGTTGGATTACACCGATTTGGTTCTTTTAGACATTAAGCAGATAGAGCCAAAAGCCCATGAAAAGATCGCCGGTACCAAAAACCTTACCACACTTAAGTTTGCAAGCTATCTACAAGAAATTGGTAAACCCACATGGATTCGCTATGTGCTAGTTCCCGGCTACACCGATAAGGAAGAACACTTGCAGCAGCTAGGACTTTTTGTGCAAAACATGCAAAATGTGGAAAGGATTGACATTCTGCCTTATCATAAACTTGGCAAGCACAAATACGAAGCTCTTGGTTGGGACTATCAATTAGAACAAGTAGAGTTGAATAGCAAAGAAAACATAGAGCGGGCTAAAAACATTTTGCTTCCATACGGAAAGGTTGTGTTGGTAAACTAAGGCCGACACATTCCCAAAAAAGTATTTCTCAGGATTTAGATTTTGGTTGCTTTGTAGCAAAACGCCCAATAAGAACCTATCCGATAAAATCGCCCCTTAAGGGAGTTTCATCGGATAGGTTTTTGATTTTTAATATGGGCGAATAGCATGAGATGCTTTACTAAAACTACATTCCAAAATACCACGAGGCAATGGAGAAATAAATCACAACGCCACAAATATCTGCAATGGATGTAACCAAGGGACCGCTTGCTGTGGCTGGGTCTAATTTCAACTTGGTGAAGATGAACGGCAATAGCAGACCCACAAGGCTACCAGTCATTACCACCAGAATCATGGTTAAAGATACAACGGCCATAATTTCGGGAGTTCGAAGCCCAGCTACCAACCCCACACCGGCAGCCATAGTAATCCCAAGCAAAAATGAAACAAGGAATTCACGACCAAGCAACCTAAACCAGTCTTTCACTTGTACTTCTTTGAGAACCAACGATCGAATCATTAATGTAGCAGCCTGCGAACCAGCGTTTCCACCGCTTCCAATAAGCAAAGGAAGGAAGAATACAAGAGATACAACCGATTGAATAACATTCTCAAAATTTGCAATTGCTGCACCTGAGAACACATTAACAAAAACCAGAACGATAAGCCAAACAATCCTTTTTTTGTAAAGTTGCACTACCCTTGTGCGAAGAGGATTAAGCACAGCGTCCTGAAAAGAACCGAATTTGTAAAAGTCTTCGGTGGTTTCTTCTTCTGCTACATCCATCATATCGTCATGGGTAACGATACCAAGCAAAATCCCATTATCATCAATTACTGGCAACGCGCCCCTATCGGAATCGCTAAAAGTGCGAATTGCCGACTCCTGGTCGTCGTTGGGCTTTAGTACCACAAAGCGATAGTCCATCAAATCGGAAATCAATTTTTCGGGAGCCGCAAGAATTATCTCCTTAATGCGTATTTCATCTATCAACTTATGACTGTCGTCAACAACATAAATATTGTTTAATGTTTCGGAGTCATGCCCAAACTTGCGAATGTGTTCGAGGGTTTTGGCTATGGTAAAAGAAGGCTTTACCGACACATATTCTGGTGTCATCAAACGACCGATACTGTCTTCAGGATAGCCAAGCAATTTAATGGCAATATTTCTCTCTTGCTCAGACAGCAGTTGTAATAACTTGCGCGTTACCTCCCCTGGCAATTCTTCCAAGAAAGCTGTGCGGTCGTCGGGGTCAAGGTCGTTGAGAAGCGTTGTTACTTCAGAAAGGTTTTTTGCAAAACTCTCCACAATCTCTTCTTGCTTTTCTTGCGATAGGTGCTTAAAAATCTCCTTGGCCAATTCCCTGGGCAACAACCTAAAAAGAAAAACATCGTTGGGATTATCGATCTCTTCAATTATATCGGCAATCTGAAAGGAATCGAGTTCCTTGAGACTCTGGCGAAGTGAGATGAGATTTTTTTTCTGGAGATGTTCCAGAAGTTCGGATTTAAAGTCAATCATGGTTTGCCTCCTGCATTAAATATCTGCAAAGAGACATGCCCCCTTACAGATGGGTTTTCAAAATTCTACTATCGTAAGGGCCTTCGTCCATTGAAGTTTTCATTGGTATTTTCAGGTGGCAAAGATAGAATGTTATTTTCTTAACACTACAGAAAACCTTTCAAAAATGTTGGATAATTCTGGAATTGGCATCTGGAGCCTATAACGAGGCTGATGGATTTAATGCGCTACTTGTTGGGCATAAGCTAAAAACATACAGAATCATTCAGTGAGCAGCTGAGATTTTACCTATGGTCTTTTTTGATTTTCATTAGCAACCGGTTTTTTTATGCTCCAAATACTGGATACAGGATGAACCGAAGAAATTCTTTGATAGAGAAAAACTTTGAAAAGATCATTTTTTCGGGCGCAGAAAACAATTCATTCCTAATTCTACTTTGGTAAATC
>DMJL01000154.1 GCA_003451785.1 Bacteroidales bacterium | reverse complement strand
GGATGAAGGGACTCGAACCCCCACGCCTCTCGGCACCAGATCCTAAGTCTGGCGCGGCTACCAATTACGCCACATCCGCTGCTAAAAAGGAGTGCAAATATACGACTATTTCTTTAATACAATTAACTGGATTATAATTTTATAAAATTTGTTGATAGTTGCCTACCTGTTTCAAATTCAGCGATATAGTGCAAGAAGTGGTTGATGCAACAGCACTCCCGAACCTTTATATGCTTTAATTTGATTTAAACTATTAGGATGCGAAAGTTTCCACCTTATGTTTTGGCTTTGGTTGCGGTATTTACATATATCGGATAAGTAAACCTTATTCGGACTGCCAATGTTTGGCTACTGCGGCCAATAGACAAACAACCCAATCTCGAGTGCTAATTTCTGCCGTTGCTTATTGGCACCGTGAAATGAAAAACCGTGCCCTTGTTCAAAACACTCTCCACCGAAATTTTGCCCTTGTTTCGTTCTACAAATTCTTTACAAAGTATCAGACCAAGACCACTGCCTTTCTCATCGCGAGTGCCATAGGTGGTTTTTACATCGTGGGAGTCCCAAATACCCTCCAGCTGTTCGGGCGAAATGCCCACTCCCTGATCTTTTACAAACACATGACACATACCATCCGATACAGTGGCCGAAATTTCAACCAAGGAACCACTTTCCGAATATTTTAATGCATTCGACAGCAGGTTTCTGATGATCACTTGCATCATGTTCAAATCAGCATACACAACCAAATCTCTCTCTACGGCAACCACAGCTTTAATGCCCTTCTCTTTGGCTTTGGATGCAAAAAGATGGATGTTTTCTTGCACTACATCATGGAGCAGAATAAACTCAGGCAAAAATTTTATTCTTCCACTTTGCGAACGCGACCATTGCAGCAAATTCTCCAACAGGTTGTTTATTTTCAAAATGGATTTGTCCAATTCGTGGAGCAACTCACGCAATTCATTTTCATTCAAACTATTATAATCGCGCTGCAATATCCTCGAAAAGCTCACAATGCTAGCAAAAGGATTTCTTAAATCGTGGGATATGATAGAAAAGAACTTGTCCTTGGTTGCATTTACTTCCATCAGATGCTTTTCAGATTCTATAAGTCGCTGATTTGACTCGTTGTACAAACTATTAAGCTCGGCTATTTTTTTGTTTTGGGC
Source organism: Bacteroidales bacterium (assembly GCA_003451785.1). Lineage (GTDB taxonomy): Bacteria > Bacteroidota > Bacteroidia > Bacteroidales > UBA7960 > UBA7960. The sequence goes on along the minus strand of DMJL01000154.1, from coordinate 1,777 downwards.
TAACAGATTATTGTTCATTTCTGTGAGCCTAACATTGCTCTCACTAATTTTTTCCTGCTGTTGATGCAACATCTCGTTTGCCTGACCAATAGCCAACAATCGGTTGTAGAGGAAAAAAAGCAGCAACAAAAAAAGAAACACACCTCCTATCAAAATATTTCGGAGAAGTTGCTCACTTTCTATTTGCGATTCTTTAATTCTGGTAGCTTCTTGTAACTCTTCTATTTCGTTTAATTTTTCCCTATGATCATGCAAATACTGCATCTCCAAGATTTTTCTGCGGCTTTCTTCCGAGAAAATGCTATCGCGCTTTTGCACCGCCAAATGCAAATATGCCAATGCAGTATTATAACTGCCCATCTGCTCATAAACTTTAGATATGGCAAAAAGATTATCTATTTCAATCTTGCTTTGATTTATTGTGCGGGCTATGTCCAAACTCTGGCGAAAAAGTTGAATGGCACCCTGTAAGTTTGCTGCCAATTGTGCCTGAATTCCTAATTGATGTTGTGCCTGAGCCAAACCGCCTTTGTCGCGCACCTTCTCAAATAAACTTAATGCTCTCCTAAGATTCAATCTGGCCAATAGCTGGTTGCCCATTTCTCTGTGTAGAATGCCCAAATGCATTACTGTGTTGGCTATCTCACGCGAATCGTTGAAATACTCTCTTATTTGCAATGCCTTGTGGAACGATGCAAGTGCTTCAGCAAATTCGCCTTGGTATCTTTGAGATACCCCCAAATCGTGGAAGGTAAATGCCAAGGATTTTCTATCGTTCAGGTTTTCTTTAATCTCCAACGATTTGACAAAATAAGGAATTGCCAAATCGTGGTTGCCTTGCAACTGATAGTTACGACCCATGTTATTCATAACAGTGGCAGCCAAATTGATTAAACCATGCTGCTCAAAAGTCTCAAGCGCGGAAAAATAATGGTAGAGTGCCTCGGCATAATGCCCTTTTTCCATGAGTACCAATCCAATGTTGGCGTGGGTTCTGGCAACTCCCAAAACATCATCCAACTCTACGGAAATTAGTACCGACTCACGAAACCTCTCGTATGCGTCCTGAAAAGAGCCAAATTGCCAGTAAATAACACCTATTTGCCGCAATGCATCTGCTTGCAAAATGCGGTGATTGATGGCTACTGCAACGCTATGGGCTTGGTTGGCATAGCCTAATGCTTCATCGGGTGCAAATGACTTCAACTCCCAAGCGAGATCCAACAAAACGCTAATCATAGCGGTATCGGGCTTTGCTTGATAAGCAAGTTTTTGCCTAAGGCTATCTATGTGCGATAAGGGAATTGGTGGATTTGGTGGCTGCGATATAGCTGCCGAAACCATGTAAAAAAAAATGCAAACCATTAGAAATCTATGACCCATAGCTAATTCATCAGAAGCATATGTTGTTATTAAAACCCAAAATTAACACAAAAACAGAAACAGCATCTGCAAACAAGAAAAAAAACATGATTTAAAATTGAACATTCGGAACGGATAAAAAATTTGGCTGCAATATGTATCTTTTATGAAGATTTTACTGTTAAAAATATCGAACATCAATTACTTTATCGCTGTAGAAGATCATGAATTTAGTGAAAAAAGGCAGAAAACTTTTTCAAATCTAATGCTGGGCGACTATGGTAATTCCACTTTGTAAACCATCGGATACACTGAAGATTCCAAGATTTTGATGCTAATTTTTTTAAAAAACAAACGCTTGAAAATTGTGATTTTTTTTGATTTGTAAAATATTTGGCATTGCTAAAATAGTATA
>DMJL01000183.1 GCA_003451785.1 Bacteroidales bacterium | reverse complement strand
AATGTTCTTGTCATTAACAGTAAACATGATGAAGCTCGTACTTTTTACCAAAGATTCTTAGAAAATGCTCCCGATGATTGGCGTGGAAAAATGGGTTTGGCATCCTTAGATACTGCTCAATATCTCTTGCAAAATCCGACAGATTTTCAAGTATCCCTTTTCCCAAGATTCAATTCTCGAGCTGATGACCTAACTGCAGCTTGGGTAGATCATAGAGCAGGTTCTTTAGTATTTGCTTCGAGCCGTGATGAGGCAGTGGGTGATTTGACTGACCCTTGGTTCAACCGCAAACATACATCCTTGTTTGTTTCTTTTTTTGATAGGGCAGGTGTTTGGAGTGCCCCTGCACTGCTTGATGAGGGTCCGTTGAATACGGAAGCCAACGAAGGAGCACCTGCAACCAATGTTAGAGGCAACGAACTTTACTTTACCAGATGTATCCGTAGTATTGGATCAGACAAAGGTTGCAGAATTTGGGTATCTCGCATGCAAGGTACAAGTTGGGCCGAGCCTACCGAAGTACAATTGGTAACCGACTCTGCTGTTACAGTTGGGCATCCTGCATTGAGCCAAGATGAGCTTACATTGTATTTTACTTCGGATATGCCCGGTGGGCTTGGTGGGAAGGATATTTGGTTTGCAAGGCGCAGAAGCCCCACGGATAGCTTTGGTCGTCCAATAAATTTGGGTGCTCCCATAAACACTCCGGGCAACGAAGGCTTCCCATACATTCGTGAGGATGGCGCTCTTTATTTTTCTTCTGATGGGCATCCTGGATTGGGAGCACTGGATGTGTTTGTAACCTTCTGGAGTCCCGGCGGATGGTCGCATCCCCAAAACTTGGGCATTCCCATCAATAGCCCGTGGGACGACTTTGGTGTTTTATTTTTTCCAGGTGAAAATAGGGGTTTCTTTACATCCAACAGGCAAGGCTCAAGAGGATACGATATTTATTCATTCTTTTTGGAGCCCTTAGAGTTTACGCTTTCTGGTATTGTGCGGCAAAAGGTTACGAATGAAAGCATTGCTGGTGCTTCCATACAAGTGATTGGAAGCGATGGAGCATTTTTGCAAGCCGTTAGTAACCCATTAGGACGATTCAATTTCGAGCCGGGTTTGATGTTAGCCAATACTCAGTTTGAAATTATAGCAAGTAAATCGGGATTCTTTACATCACGAGCCAACTTAAGCACGGTGGGGATGGAGGAAAGCCATGCGTTTACAATGGAGTTGCAACTCGATCCTATTCCTCCCGATCCCATTACCCTTCCGGAGATTCTATTTGATTTCGGTCGCTGGGAGTTGTTGCCGCAATATCGTGATTCTCTCAACGGATTGGTGCAAACCCTTAACGAAAACCCGGGATTGGTCATAGAATTGGCATCGCATACCGACAACAGGGGGTCGCACATTGCCAACGATAGCCTCTCGCAGCGCAGAGCACAATCGGCGGTGGAGTATCTTATTCTTAGAGGAATAAATCCAGATCGCTTAATAGCCAAGGGATATGGAGAAACGAAGCCGAGAACACTTAACAGAACTATTATTCGAGACGGATTCACTTTTCCTGCCAACATTGTACTCAGTGAGGAATTTATCAACGCCTTGCCAACTGAGCGGCATCGCGAAGCTGCTCATGCCCTCAACAGGAGAACAGAATTTAGAATCTTGCGGGATGATTTTGCTGCTCCAACACCAAACAGGGCACCTCCGCCAAACACAGTCCCTCAAAGGCGATAGCAAAAGCCGATGAGAGATACAAAAAGCTACCAATACTTAAAATACAATTTATTAAGATAAAATCAATGACGGGCCAGAGTAAGTATAATCAGCGCGGTGTATCAGCATCAAAAGAAGATGTACACAAGGCAATAGCCCGTCTCGATAAAGGATTGTTCCCGAAAGCCTTTTGTAAAATTGTGCCCGATTATTTGGGCAACGACCCCAATTTCTGCATTGTGATGCATGCCGATGGGGCTGGGACTAAATCATCCTTGGCATATATGTACTGGAAAGAAACGGGCGACATTTCTGTATGGCACGGCATAGCCCAGGATGCAATAGTTATGAATCTGGATGATTTGCTGTGTGTGGGAGTTACAGATAACATTCTTGTGTCGTCGGCAATTGGTCGCAACAAAGGATTGATACCGGGCGAAATTGTAGCTGCCATTATAAGTGGTACCGAGGCATTTCTTGCGAATATGCGAGGCTTTGGTATAAACATGGTGCTTACCGGAGGGGAAACTGCAGATGTGGGCGACATCGTAAGGACCGTTATTGTTGACTCAACTGTAGTTGCCCGCATACCCCGAAACCAAGTGATAGACAACTCCAAGATAAGTGCAGGAGATGTTATTGTTGGACTTGCATCATTTGGGCAAACCACCTACGAAGACCAATACAATGGCGGTATGGGCAGCAATGGATTAACATCGGCCCGACATGATGTGTTTCATAAGGATTATGCAAAACTCTACCCAGAAAGCTACGATCCGAATATCAGTGGCGATGTGGTTTACACTGGCAGTTGCAAACTTACCGATAAGGTAGTAGGAACACCCTTGGATGCCGGAAAACTGGTGCTATCACCAACCAGAACCTATGCTCCGGTGATTAAAGAAATCCTGAAAGATTATCGCCAGCAAATATCAGGCATGGTACATTGCAGTGGTGGTGGTCAAACTAAGGTTATGCATTTTGTTGACAATCTGCATATTATCAAGGACAGCTTGTTTCCTTTGCCGCCCTTATTCGATCTTATTAGAAAGCAATCCAATACATCCCTTCGCGAAATGTATCAGGTATTCAATATGGGACATAGAATGGAGTTGTTCGTAAAGCCTGAGGTTGCAGCTGCAGTGATAGCAATTGCCAGAAAATTCAATCTTGAAGCTCGCATTGTGGGCAGGTGCGAATCATCGGAAGGCAAAAAACTTACCATCCAGACGCCGGATGGCGAAACCATTGTTTTTTGATAGTTTTTTAGCTATGTTTTGGTACCTTTGCAGGCTGAAAAAAATCACAAAATATGCTATTGGAAAAACTGCAGGCAATCTACCAACGCTATCTGGAGGTAGCCGAATTGGT
>DMJL01000263.1 GCA_003451785.1 Bacteroidales bacterium | reverse complement strand
TTGTCGAACGTGTCAAGCTTTTTGTTTTGGTGTTTTTTTGTTGCCCTTTTTGTGTTCAGTAGAGAAAAGCAGGTACACTACCTGCCTTCATTATTGTTATTATTGTTTTGGAACACTCATAGCTTTTTCCGCTAAATCGCTGTTTCCCTCAGTTATTTCAGCAGTTTTTTCCGCCTTAGTCAATACCACAATAATTTCTTGAGGATCATTTAGTACGCTCAATTCTCTGCTAAATTCCACGTCAGCCACCCTTAAAGGATACCCAGCCATTAGCTTAGCTACATCTACCTCAATGCTTTCCGGAATGAATTTTGGCAAACATTCTACATGAATTTCACGAAGTTGTTGTTGAATTACACCCTCTCTGTATTCAGCTCTCCCCTTGCCCACTAATTTAATAGGTATCATGGTATGTACTGGCTCATAAAGAGAAACCTCTTGAAAATCTACATGTATTATTTCTTTCGTGACAGGATTTCTTTGGATTTCCTTGATCATCACCGTAGCATCTCTATTTTCTAAATGCAGGTCTAGCATGGCATTTGTTCCGTAATTTTTTACTGTATACTCTAACTCTCTTGCATCTACGCATAATGCATTTGAAGCCTTATGATATCCGTACAATACTGCTGGTACATGTCCTCTATCTCTAATCCTATGGCTGGCATTAGATCCAATTTCCTCTCTATTTCTCCCGCTAATTTCTGTTCTTAACAAAAATACCCCTCCTATATTTAAATCTAGTAGACATTATCTCCAAGGTGGTATTTTTTTATACTTTTTCGAATTAATCAGCAATGTGGGAACAAAAACATCTGTCTTATCATTTATTTTTTGTTAAAAAGCTGGATTTTGTGGTATCCTAATAATTAGAGTATAGTATGCCTTTAAAAATGGAGGAATGTCAAATGAAGAAATTGATATATTTTTTATTATTATTAACACTAATTAGTTTCACTGCCTGTACAAGACCGCCACAAAACGAAGAACCCTTAGCTCCACCCGCAGTAAGTGAGACAGAGGTTACATTATACTATGCCAATAGGGCTTATGTGGAAACAGGAGATGAAAATCTAGAAAAATTAATTCCAATAAAAAGAACTCTTCGCACCAAGAATGAAAACCTGCATATGTCAATACTAAATGAGTTGAAGAAAGCACCTGACAATAATGACATGGTTACAGAATTGTTCCCCGAAATAACTTTTACAGGTGTTGAAATTAAAAACAATGTTGCCCATATTGATATATCCAGCGAAAACTTAAACGGAGGTTCCCTTCAAGAATTTTTCTTAATGAGTCAAATCATTTACACCTTTACGGAACTAGAAGGTATAGATAAGGTTCAATTCTTAGTCGACGGAAAAATAAAAGAAAGCCTCATGGGACATTTTCCATCAGATAAACCCCTAGGGCGGAATGAAATGTGAACTACCCACTAACCTAAAGGGATAGTGGCTTCTGAAACGGAGCTAAGTTCACCAGACTAAGTATTCAGAAACGAATACTACGATAGTTAGGTCACGATACCTGCGGTTGACGCATCAGACCGTTGCTCTATCGCTCATAGTTAAGTAGAACTGAGGTAATGTTCGGTGCTGTGAGTGCAAAAAGCCTAATTATCTTTGTCGAGATGAGGACGGATTCTCCACTTGGTAACAGAGTAGAGATACGCGCATCCTACAGCAATGTAGAGAATTTATCGGAGGTCTGATTTTATGGTTTATGTTATTAATTTAGACAACACTCCATTAATGCCATGCACTTCTGCAATTGCAAGATTGTTGTTGAGTCAAGGTAAAGCAAAGTGTATTAAGAGGACACCTTTTACGATTAAGCTTCTGTATCAAACCACCAACTACACTCAACCTATTACGTTAGGCGTTGATACTGGAAGTGGGAAAATAGGGAGTTCGGCAGTTAATGACAAGGGTGATGTTCTATATATGTCGCAAGTCGAGATCAGAAATGACATTTCAGACAAACTAAAACAGCGTTCTAAATATCGCAGAAACAGACGCAATAGGAAAACAAGATACAGAAAAGCAAGATGGTTAAACAGGAAGAATTCAATCAAAAATGATAGATTTTCTCCCACAATGACTAGCAAAATTAATTCGCATTTAAGGGAAATCGAGTTCGTGCAGACTATATTGCCTATCTCAAAGATAATACTTGAAACCGCAACGTTTGATCCACACGCACTTAAGAACCCTGCTGTGTTGAATAATAAGTGGTTATATCAAAAAGGTATCAACTATGGCTTTGCTAACACTAAAGCGTATGTCTTAGATAGAGACAATCACACTTGCCAACATTGCAAAGGTAAGTCCAAGGACAGCAAGCTTGAAGTGCATCACATAGTCTTTAGGAGAAATGGTGGAAGCGATGAAGCTAGTAATTTAGTTACCTTGTGTAAAATCTGTCATGAAGATCTGCATAGCGGGAGCATAACGCTCAAGGGTGGGAAAACCAAAGGTCATCTAAAACACGCCACTCAGATGAACAGTATAAGGACTCAACTCCTGAGATTACTGCCTTGTGCGGAAGAGACTTTTGGATTTGTAACCAAGGAACATAGGCAGTTATTAGACCTGCCTAAAGAACATCATATAGATGCGGTAGCAATTGCCAGCCAAGGCAATGAAGTTCAATTCAAAACCAATGTAGTGCTATTTAAGAAGTGTGTGTCTGACGGTGATTATCAACAATCTAAAGGAATCAGATCGGAACAAAGGATCACGACAGGTAAAATTCAAGGGTTCAGGAAGTTTGATAAGGTTAGGTATTTAGGTGTTGAGTATTTTATCAAAGGTAGAATGTCAACAGGATATGCAATCCTAATGGATGCCAAAGGAACTAAAATTACCCTGAAACCAATACCGAAGTTTGGCAAAATGGAGAGAGTACAAGCGAGGAAATCGTGGATTATATCTCAAGAAACCATTCAAAATATCTCTTAATGGCACATTTAATATTTGTCTCGAAATATCGCAAGCAGTTATTGATCAAGTATGGTAACGAAATTAAGCAAATATTGAGCGATATTGCAGAGGAAAAGGATTTTGAGATAATCGAAATGGAAGTTGACAAAGACCATGTTCACTTGTTAGTAAGCTACAATCCTACGCAATCCATATTGGATATCGTTAGACTTCTGAAGCAGATGTCAACCTATCGAATATGGAGACAAAACAACAACCATTTGTATTTATCGAAACAATTCTGGAAGGAAAAAACGTTCTGGAGCGATGGATACTTTGCTTGTAGCATAGGGAATGTCAGCAAAGAGACAATCGAAAAGTATATCCAAAGCCAAGGTTAAGCTACGGATGGGCTTACATCCACTAGCCTGAAGGCGTAGTGG
>DMJL01000005.1:967-17307 GCA_003451785.1 Bacteroidales bacterium | reverse complement strand
ACAGGAGGCTCTTCATCTTTTGGTCCGCCTGTTGGAGCTACAACATTGGCACAAGAATAGATAAAGATTATTGAAACGATTGCAGCTATTTTTCCAAAATTCCGAAAAAACCAGTCAAATAAAAATCGGGCTGACAGTTGCATTAAAAGAATCGTAAGAGTTTAGAATGCAAAGGTATCAATTTTTGCGCTGGGTTTAGGCTCGTGGAGTACAAAGGCATCTGGAAGGGGCTTGGCATTCAGCCCTGAAAGGTGCATAAAATCCAGCAACAGTTCAAGGATTTTTGTAAAAGCGGGTTGGGCGGTAATCGTATCGTGAAAAAGCACTATGCTGCCATCGCAAACATGTTTTTTTAGAAAAGCAAAGGATTTTGCAGGGCAAACTTTGGTATTGTAATCTTGGGCAGAAAGGCTCCACATGATAATTCGGTAATCCCTCTGCCGGATAGCCAAAACTTGTTGGGGAGTGATACGCCCGTAAGGGGGGCGGAAAAGTTTTAGCCGAATGCTGCTAAACTGTCGTTGGGTGTTCTCCAAATATTCGGGCAATGAAGTTTTCCAGCCATCTAAATGTTGCCATCCGTGATACCCTAACCCATTGCCTTCTTGCAATATTTGCTTTATCAATTGGGGTTGGACGGCCGCTTTAGCACCTTGCACAAAAAAAGTGGCATGGGCATTATTCGATTTTAGAATGTCTAATGCCCTTGTAGTTGCACCTACATTGGGACCATCATCAAAAGTGAGGTACACACAGTTATTTCCGGGGGGCAATTGCCATACCATGCGGCTTGCTGTAAGTGTCTTTAGCCAGAATGGGGGTTTTTGGTGTAAATTCACTGTGCTGCAAATTACTTTTCTTCGGAAGCAATAGTTGTATCCTAATCGTTATAAAAAAACAGCCCCATTTCAGAAACAAGTTCCACTGCGAGGCTGTTTTTGCAAATCTTGTCCTAAAGGACAAAAGGGCTAAATTATCTGCGCCCGTATAATCTCGTAATGGCTAAAAGCTCATGTGCATGGTCGGGTTTTAGTTGCTCCTTGCGATAACGCCACTTCCAATATCCCGATGGTTTTCCGGGGAAATTCATGCGTGCTTCACTGCCAAGCCTCAGCAAATCTTGCAAAGGGGCAATAGCTGTATCGGCCACTGAACTCCAAGCCAGTTTTACAAACGACCATACCGGATCCTGTTCATCTACATTAAAATAATTTTTCATAAGCTGCCTATCGGCATCTTTCACCGATTGAAATTGACCCAAAGTTGTATCGTTGTCGTGGGTGCCGGTATAAACAACACAATTGTTGTTGAATGTGTGAGGCATAAAGTCGTTGGCTTCTTCGCTATCGAAAGCAAACTGTAGAATCTTCATTCCCGGCAGCCCATATCCATCGCGCAGGTCTATAACATCGGGAGTTATAAGCCCCAAATCCTCGGCAATGATAGGCGGATTTCCCAGAGCTTCGTAAAGAGCCTCCAATAGTTCCATGCCAGGTGCCTTTATCCATTCGCCGTTAATGGCTGTGGGTTCGCCAAATGGCACAGCCCAATAGGCTGCCAGCCCTCTGAAATGGTCAATGCGGAGCACATCGTATATTACCAAATTGGCTTTCACCCGCTCAACCCACCAGTTGAAGCCGTCATTCTTAAGTATTTCCCAGTTGTAAATAGGATTGCCCCACAACTGACCCGTTTCGCTGAAATAATCGGGCGGAACTCCGGCAACAGTGATAGGGTTCAAATCTTCATCAAAATCAAAAATTTCGGGCTTCGACCATGCGTCGGCACTATCCGATGCCACATACAAGGGAATATCGCCAATAATCTTTATATCGTTGAGGTTGGCGTAAGCCTTCAACTCCAACCACTGACGGAAGAATGTAAACTGTAGGAATTTATAAAAATGAATGTCGTCGGAAAGTTCCCCCTTGAGTTTAGCAAGGATGGAAGCATCCCGCTTTTTAACAGGCTCATCCCACTCACTCCATGCCTTGCCGCCATTAAGATTTTTGAGAGCCATAAAAAATGCATAATCGTTGAGCCAAAATTTACTCTTTGATTCAAAATTCTCCCATTGCATCTTTCTAACTGTTGTCTGCTGCACCTTAAACCTTTCGAAAGCCTTGCGCAACAATGGATATTTGTAAGTAAATACTTGTCCGAAATCAACTGCTTCCAAGTCAAAAGTTGTATCCGTTGGTAATTCATTAGGCTCCAACAAGCCATCTTCTTGAAGCTTGTTGAGGTCTATTAGCAGAGGGTTGCCAGCAAATGCACTAAAACATTGATATGGAGAGTCGCCATATCCGGTATGACCTAAGGGCAGGATCTGCCAAATTTTTTGACCAGAAGCAACCAAGAAATCCACAAAATCGTATGCTTCTTTCCCTAATGTGCCTATGCCATACGGACTTGGTAATGAAGTAATGTGAAGGAGAATACCGCTCGCACGATCGCTTTTCATAATGATGAAAACTTAATTGTTTATTAAAAAAATTCTGTTTGAAATGCAGTTAAACCGGCATTTTTACTTGACTGTAGTTTTAAAATGTCGTCAAATATTCTTAGTTGCCCGATGTCTTATCATCTACCCTTAAAACAAAGGCAGCACCGATAATCAGAAACACACCTGCCAGTACCAATACATAAATGCCGTGGTAGGCAAACAGGTGTCGAATGAGGGTTCCTCCTATTAGACCGCTGATTATCTGCGGAATGACCACAGTAAGATTAAACAAGCCCATGTAAACGCCAATTCTTTTGGCCGGCAGAGTACCCGACAAAATAGCAAATGGCAATGCCAAAATTGCTGCCCAAGCTATACCAACGCCAATCATAGAAACCAAGAACATATATTGACCGGTGAAAAAATAAGTGGAAATAAATCCAATACCACCCAAAAGAAGTGAATAGGAGTAAACCGCTTTTCGACCATGCAGCTTAATGAGTTTTGGAAGTACAATGGAGTAAAGAGCTGCCACAAGGCTGTAAACGGCGAAACCTATTCCTACCCAGTTTCCAGCCCTTTCAAAAGCTGCTCGCAAAGTTTGGTCGGTTTCTGTTTCTGCGTTAAAACCCACAGGAACACCAAAGTAGTGTTGAGATACAGCTGTAGTTGAATACACCCACATTAGAAACAACGGAAACCATGAAAAAAACTGTACAACAGCCAACTGCTTCATAGTCTTGGGCATATTTCGCAACAGGCTGATGAAACTTTCTTTTTTACCTTTATCTTCTTCGGTAATATTGTTGTACTTTTCAAATTCTTCTGGTGGGTATTCTTTGGTCTTTAAGACTGTAACCAAAACACTTACAAGCAGCATTGCACCGCCAATATAAAACGACCAGATAACGGAGGGTGCCACTTGACCTGCAGGCGCCTCATTAGGTGTGCCCAATGCAGTGAGTATAAAAGGTAGCGCCGAGCCTACTACCGCCCCAACATTGATAAGGAAACTTTGCACCGAGTAGCCGATATTCCTCTGCTCATCGGGGGTCATATCTGCAACCAACGCTCTGAAAGGCTGGAAAGTAACATTGAAAGAACCATCCATTAAGGCGAGAACAATGATAAGCGCAACGATACCGCCAAATTTTACAATAATTGGTGCATTGGGCATTAAAAACATGGAAACCATTGCCACCAAAGCCCCAAAGAAGATAAAGGGAATGCGCCGCCCCATTCTGTTCCAAGTTTTGTCGCTTGCAGCTCCCACAACGGGTTGCACAAGAAGCCCCATTAAGGGTGCAACAATCCAGTAAAGTGATAAATCGTGCGGGTCAACACCAAGTGTGGTGAGGATTCGGCTCACATTTGCATTTTGAAGCGCAAATCCAAATTGCACTCCTAAAAATCCAAAACTCAAGTTCCAAATCTGCCAGAAACTTAAGGCTTTTTTCTTCATAATAATCGTAGTATTTGGTAGTTAGTTTTTTGTGCTTACAGTTCAGTTTAGGGCATTATTGCGCACATTCATACCATATCTTGTATAAGCGAAGCTATGTTTTTTGTGGGCGGGTAAAGTTAATGGGATTTTTTAAAATGCAATTGTTCTGAAATACATCCTGCAAAATCTATCCGGCTTCGGCCAAAGCACTATCCTAAACTGGAGCAGTGAAATGTAGTTGGAATCCCGTATTATGCCTTGTAACAGCAAATTCGGTTCGCACCACTATGTCGTAGTAAGTTACAAAGTCAAGCCCCACACCCATGCTGGCAAGCCAGGTGTTGTTCAGATGGTTGTTTATCCCAAAGTGCCTATCCTCAATATATCCGGTATCTGCAAAAACATTGAAATACAAGCTGTAGTGAAAAAGTCCAAATCGTTCGCCTGGCAAGAAGGGAATTCTTGCTTTGCGATAGGGAACTACCACAAACTTCGCATTGGAGTTTACGGTAACAAAGTGCTGCCCAAACACCGTAAAGTTTTCGTAACCCCTCACTGGTCTTATGCCTCTGCCAATGCCCATTTGGTGGTGCAACTGGCGGTTGCTTCCAATAGAAAATCCAGAATGTAGTCCCATAGCGAAGTACCATCGGTCAGAAAGTTTGGCATACTCGCGCCATTGAAAATTTATTCCTGAGAAGTTAGGGGATTTATTAGATACTAGGTCTGGCAATTGCATTGTAAATGCCGTACGAACAAAACGCCCTTGTAGAGGATATGGTCGGAAGTCCCTTTTGTCGTGCGTGAAACTACCTTGAATACTGAGGAATTCGCTTTCAGGCAATCCAGATGGGCTAAGTTGGGGGTTTAAGGCAATTAGGGTATCTGCCAGAGTAAGGTGGTTAAATCCAAAAGTTAACGAAAAAATATTGTGAATGGCTCTTCTGTAGGTAAAGCCCAAATTTGCTGAAAATCGCTTCACAATATGCTCGTTGGGGAACTCAAGTCGCAGGGGTCTGTTCTTATAAAAATCAAAAAAAGCCTCCCTTCTTCGAGAAAAACCAACATCTACTATTGCTCCCAGAGTTTTGGCTCTATTCAAAAAAGGAATTTCGTAGCTAAACCAAATATGCTCAGAATGACCAACTTTGAGATCCAAATGCAATTCTTCGCGCCGACCCCTAAAGTTTTGCCACGAAAGCAACAGCCCATAGTTGAGGGTAGATAGGGCAGGATCGCGCAACCATTCTACAAATGTTCGGTCGGCAATCTCTATTCGTGGAAAGGGCCAAATGTACCACCTTTCGGTTACTGAGATATATATGGTATTTTGCGCTACAACAGAATCCCCATTGTGCTGCAATTGTACCTCCACGAAGTTGAATAATCCTGTGTTTAGCAAGTTTTGCCTGCTTGTAATCAAAGCAGAGTTGAGCAAAGAGTGCTTTATGGTGTCGCCTTGGGCAAATTCCAATTCCCGTAAAATAACATTAGGGTGCGTGGTTTGGTTGCCCGAAATTACAATTGGAGGAACAACTAATATTTTATCGTCAGATTTTGAACCATCAGAATGGAAAGATTTCTCTTGGGAATAGTCTTGTGTGTGAATATCCTTCTGCCCAAAGCCTTTGATTGCAGCAAGTAATAGCAATACAAATAACGCAAAACTTCTAAATGGGAGAGTTGGTATGACCATTGGCGCAAGCACTAAACATTGAGGTAATTCATAAGAGAATCGTAGCGACGCGTGAGCAGGTCGTCGAGTTTACTCTCATCTGAGAAGAAGGCTACTATCAAGTAATTGTACCTGTTGAAGGTCTGAATTATGGGTGAAATGTCAATCCTGTTTACTTTTATGGTTATTTGTATGCGTTTGCAATCGTAGAATGTGGTAATGTAGGAACTCAGAATCTTAGCATCGTTTCCTTCCACAATTCGCGCTATTTCGGCTAAGGAAAAATCGTGTTCGTTCATTTCTAAAACAATGATACCACCCGGCTGAACAACTGAACTAACCGTTGCCATTTCGAGCATGATGCTTTCGGTGGTTATGCACCCCAGATAACTTTCCTTTGCGTCGAGCACTGGTACAAGGCTAAGTTTCTGCTCTGCTGCAAGGCGAACCACATCGTAAAAATGCTGATAATCGAATATATATGGTCGCGAGAAGGAAGGTTTGCAACTTTCCAAACTCTGGTCTGACTTTGTTGCTGCCAAATCTGTTTCGGTAATTAATCCCATATACTTCTCTTCCTTTACCACAGGCCAATGCCAAACCTTATGTTCATCCATAAGGCTTAACGCCATTGCAGAACAATCCGATGGTTTCAAAGGTGAAATAAAGCGATTTAGAAGACCTTTTGCCAGCATATTTTTAATGTAATTCGACTGTGAAATTAACCATAATTCGGTTTCCAAATAAACACCACCTGAAAACAATCGCTGCTCTCTTGTTTCTGGATAGATGCTTTTGCCATTTTTTTGAAATTGATTGATAAAAGATAGCTGTTGTTCATCTCTAAGAAAAGTCACCCTAATCGCATTTGGGTGGTTTAAGAAGGCGAGCGTGATTAAAAGTGTTTAGGTTATCCCATTATGAATTCAAAAAATAATGTTGTCTGTTTTATAGATATTATTGAATCAAGAAATTTGAAAAGCCTTCGTTGCACAAATATTTGGGCTGGTTTTTGAAGAATCTACATTTAAGAATTCAATGCGTTTCATTTTTACGCCCCAAAGGCATAAACACATCGTTTTCGCAATGAGGAATTTTGCACTAACTTTGTTTGCATTCAACAAAGAAATTGCTTCCCAGTTTGGGGCTTAAAATTTCGAGTTGTTAATGCTATTGCCATTTTGACAAAAGCATTTTGGGAATTTCATCAGTAGCTCCACAATATTAGGATAAGGAGCTTATGTTATCTGCGGAAGTTTAGAAATTGTCATTATTTTTTTTGATTCGTAAAAAATTGACTCATGGTTCGTTTAAGTGTGAATATTAACAAAATAGCTACCCTAAGAAATGCACGGGGTGGCAATGTGCCCGATTTGGTAAAGGCTGCATTGGATTGCGAGCGATTTGGTGCGCAAGGTATTACCGTACATCCTCGTCCGGATGAACGCCATATCCGCTTTCGCGATGTGTACGACTTGAAACCTGTGCTAACCACTGAGTTTAACATTGAAGGCTACCCTTCCAAGAAATTTATGGAACTCATTGCCGAAATCAGACCGGCACAAGCAACTTTGGTTCCCGACCCACCAAATGCACTTACGAGTAATGCCGGCTGGGATACTATAAAACATTACGATTTTTTGAAGGCAGTAATAGCCCAGATTAAGAGTCTGGGAGTGCGGACTTCATTGTTTATTGAAACTCGACCTGAGCTGATTTACAAGGCAGCTCTCATTGGCACCGACCGTGTGGAGTTATATACTGAGCCTTATGCAGCAAAATTTAGTAGCGGAAAGGAAGCAGCAATTGCCCCATTTGTGGAGGCAGCTAAAGCCGCCCACGATGCAGGAATTGGGTTAAACGCCGGTCACGACCTAAACCTTGAAAATCTAAAATACTTTGCAGAAAATATTCCCAATCTTTTGGAGGTATCCATTGGGCATGCACTTATCTCGGATGCATTGTATCTTGGGTTGGGAAACACCATTCAGCTCTACCTTAGGCAATTGCAAAACTGAAATTTAAAAACACATTTGATTTCCGGTGCAAAATCTACGGAATAGGATTGCCGTTAGAAGTCAAAATAATTGAACGCTCAAATATGCAACTGCACTATAAGGTATTGGGAAGCGGCTCGGTATTGGTTATTTTGCACGGACTTTTTGGAATGTCTGATAACTTTGTTTCTATCGCCAACGCCCTCTTAGCAACACACAAGGTGTATCTTCCCGATTTGCGAAACCATGGGCAATCGCCGCATCATAGCGATGTGAGCTATAAGGCCATGAGCAACGACCTTGCAGCATTTTTCAAAGAGCATCAAATTGAAAAAGCTCACTTGTTGGGGCATTCTATGGGAGGAAAAGTAGCCATGCAGTTTGCCTACGAATATCCCAAAAAAGTGGATCGTCTAATTGTAGCCGATATGAGTCCTGCGGCACGCAATGCATCGCAGCAACATATCGAAGTGCTTCAGGCAATGACCAAGATAAAGGCTGGCGATTATAGCAGCCGTGCACAAATTGAGCAGGAAATCTCCAAATTTGTAAATTCATCAAAACTTAAAAACCTTATTCTTAAAAACCTACAGCGCAATCCCGACGGTAGTTTTAGATGGCGGATAAACTTGGATGCCATGAGCAATAACCTACATGAAGTTTTTAAGGCAATTGATTACCACGGTTGGGTTTGTCCCAACCCTGCCTTGTTCCTTGCAGGCGAGTTTTCAGATTATATTCAAGAACCCGATTGCGAATTAATTAGGCAAATGTTTAGCCGTGTTGCCTTTGCTACCGTGCAGGGTGCATCCCATTGGCTTCATGCCGATAACCCAAAAGCGTTTGCAGAGGAAGTAGCAAAGTTTCTATCTATGGAGCTTTAAAAAACTAGAGTGTTTTTAAAAATATGTTGAGTTGTTCGCCCAAAATTGCAAGCCGTTTTTTGGACAAGTTTTTAATTTGCGCTGAGAAGTATTTTGCCAACTCTGGATCTCATTGGGAAGTTAAGTAAATGTCAAATTGAACTTTCCGAACTACTCTATGACACCTTTGGGAATGCACCTTGCAAAACTTTTTTTACCCCGATCTTTAGGTAGACGGGAGCAATGAACAAGAGTTAAATGGCTTTAGCCTTGCCCATTTGGAAGGAATTACACGGCTAAAACCGCAGTTACAAATGGGCGATGAAAAGTCTTGGGGGCATTGCTGCAGCCGTCCAATCGGCAAAAAAGAATCAAACAAGAAAATAAACTTCCATAATGCGAATGCCCTATGCTATGGATTGATTGGCATTTACAATCATAGGATGCCTTTTGCGTGGAATCTACAGGAATAAAAAAAGGTTTTCTGCATATTGCAAAAAACCTTTTTTTATTTGGTGGGCGATGACGGATTCGAACCGCCGACCCCCTGCTTGTAAGGCAGGTGCTCTGAACCGGCTGAGCTAATCGCCCGTTTTTTTTAAAGAACTTTTCTAATTTTCTGCCGTTGGGCTTTGTTATTAGAGTGTGCAAAAGTAATAAAATTTTTAATCGCCAAAAGTTTTTTTATAGAATTTGAAAAATTTTTATCCTGTTGGTGTACCCAATGTGCTTTCACATTCAATCCCATGTAATAACGCTACAAATCAAATTTCTTATAACACTTTCCCAGAGCTACGATGTGGTTTTGAAATTAGATTGCCTGTAAAAGACGGTTGCATTGATTTTGCGCCACGAAATGCCTAAAAACCTTGATTCCTTTATTTTCCTTGTGCAAATTGTGTGTTCTCTTGGATTACATCTTTTAGAAACTGAGCAGTAAATCCGGGTCCGGCAGCCACTTCTTCGGGGGTGCCTTCGGAGATGATGCAGCCACCGCGAAAGCCACCTTCGGGTCCAAGGTCTATAACATGGTCGGCCACCTTTATCACATCCAGATTGTGCTCAATCACCAATACGGTATTTCCCCTTGCAACCAATCGGTTAAGCACATCCAATAGCACTCTTATATCTTCGAAGTGCAAGCCCGTAGTTGGTTCATCGAGAATATAAAAAGTTTTTCCAGTATCGCGGCGGGCCAATTCTGCTGCCAGCTTCACGCGTTGGGCTTCGCCTCCCGAAAGCGTAGTGCTCTGTTGCCCTAAGGTAATGTAGCCAAGTCCAACATCTTTTAGGGTGCGAATTTTTTGAACAATAGCAGGAATATGCTCAAAAAAATCTACCGCTTGATTGATTGTGAGATTCAATACATCGTTGATGCTTTTGCCCTTGTACCGTACTTCCAGCGTTTCGCGGTTGTATCTTTTGCCTTGGCAGGCTTCGCACTCAACATACACATTGGGCAAAAAATTCATCTCTATGGTGCGCAGCCCGGCACCTTGGCATGTTTCGCACCGCCCGCCCTTCACATTGAATGAAAAACGCCCGGGTTGATAGCCTCTTACTTTTGCTTCGGGCAGCACAGCAAAAACCTTTCGTATTTCGTCGAATACCTTTGTATAGGTTGACGGATTTGATCTGGGAGTTCGTCCGATGGGACTTTGGTCAATTTCAATTACTTTATCCAAATGCTCTATCCCTTCAATCGAAAGAAATGGGAGGGGGTTGGCTTCGCTTTTGTAAAAGTGCTTGCTAAGGATTGGGTAAAGGGTTTCGTTGATTATGGAAGATTTTCCGCTGCCCGAAACGCCTGTTATGCAAATAAATTTGCCTAAAGGAAGTCGTAAATCGATGTTTTTCAGGTTGTTTCCTTTGGCTCCTTTCAAAACAAGGTAGTTTCCGCTGCCTTTTCGGCGTGTGGCGGGCAATGCAATCTGCCTGCGGCCACTGAGGTAATCAGCGGTTATGGTATTCTGTTCCATGATTTGTTGCGGTGTCCCTTGAGCCACAATATGCCCGCCATTGATGCCCGCTCCCGGTCCAATATCTATCACATGGTCGGCAGCAATCACCATATCGCGGTCGTGTTCTACCACCAACACCGTGTTTCCAATGTCGCGCAATGCTTTCAAGGCTTCAATCAGGCGTTGATTGTCGCGCTGATGCAATCCAATGCTTGGCTCATCCAAAATATACAGCACTCCTGTGAGTTGTGAACCTATTTGTGTTGCAAGCCGTATGCGTTGGCTCTCACCTCCAGACAGACTTCTAGCCTGGCGATTCAAAGTAAGGTAATCAAGACCAACATTCATCATGAAGCTAAGCCTTAGATCGAGTTCTCGCAAAATCTCACCTGCAATGCGCCTTTGCCGCTCATCCAATCTTGAAGGCAATGCCTGCAGCTCATCACGCAAAGTGGAAAGGTCAAGCTCGGCCATGGCAGAAATATTGTAACCTCCGGGCAAAAAGAAATGTAGAGATTCTTTTTTCAATCGCTGTCCATTGCACTCCGGACAAGGAAGTTGGCGCATAAAACCAGCAGCCCACTTTCGAATGGAAGCGTTCTGGGTTTCGTCGAATTGATTGGTAATAAAGGTAATGATGCCTTCGAAATTCAAAGAAATAGATTGGGTAATGCCTAAACTTTCCTGTTTCACCCTGATTACTTCGTTGGTGCCATACAAAATAGCCTGTATGGCATCATCAGGCAGTTCTTCTATGGGTGTGTCGAGGTTGCAACCATACTTTTGACAAATCCCTTCCAACTGCTTAAAAATCCATTTGTTTTGGCTGCCTTCCAAAGGCGCAATGCCACCCCTGTGAATAGAAAGGCTGCGATTGGGAATGATTTTGTCAATATCTGTTTCAATAATAGTACCCAATCCCTTGCAATGGGGGCAGGCTCCATAGGGAGAATTAAACGAGAATGTGTTTGGCTCAGGGTCGCTATAGGCAATGCCGGTTTCGGGACACATCAAATGTCGGCTGTAATAGTTGGGAGTATTGCCATCGGCAATCACCATCAACACTCCTTTGCCATGCTTCATGGCGGTTTGCAACGATGATGATAATCTTCGTTCTTCCTTTTCTCCAACGGTTAGAAAATCTATTACCAACTCAATGTCGTGTACCTTATAGCGGTCAACCTTCATGTTGGGTTCAAGTTCGGTAATATCTCCATCAATACGCACCCTAAGGAACCCTTGCTTGCGTGCCTGCTCGAAGAGTTCTCGATAATGCCCTTTGCGTCCCTTCACCATAGGAGCCAACAACAGAACCTTTAGCCCATTGTATCTTTGCAATATTAGCTCCATGATCTGCTGATCGTTGTATCGCACCATGGGTTGGCCACTAAGGTAGCTTCGTGCTTCGCCTATACGGGCAAACAACAATCTGAGAAAATCGTAAATCTCGGTTATGGTGCCCACTGTGGAGCGTGGGTTGCGGTTGGTGCTTTTCTGTTCAATGCTTATCACTGGGCTTAGCCCCGTGATTTTGTCAACATCGGGTCGTTCCAACGACCCAAGAAATTGTCGGGCATAAGCCGAGAAAGTTTCAATATAGCGTCTTTGTCCTTCAGCATAAATAGTGTCGAAAGCCAACGATGACTTCCCGCTTCCGCTTAATCCGGTAACTACAACCAACCTTTCGCGAGGTATGGCGATATCAATATTTTGAAGATTGTGTTCTCTGGCACCAAATACTTCCAGGTACTCTTGTTGCTTAACTTCAGGTGCTGTTTGGGGCATCGGGAGGCGTTAAAAATCAAGCGGCAAAGGTACGCACATTACCCCTAAAGGCAAAACTCACCCGATTAAAAGATTATGAGTAGGCATCCTACTGCATTGGCAGGATAATATTATCGTACAGACTGGTTGGTTGGAAGTTTTACAGAGTATATCTGCTTATTGCACCACTGGAATCTTAAAGGTCATGGAAGCATCCGTAACCCATTGCTTGGCTTTCATATCCAATTGATAGAAATGCAAATTACCATCTTCGCCACCTTGTTTAATAACTGCAACAATACTCGGCTCAAAAGGAATTACTCCCTTGTGGTTTTCCGGAAGTGTGAGCTGAAGTTCCTCTGCGAAAGCCCAACCACCTTCGGGCTGCAATTCATAAACCCCAAGAGTTTTCCCATCGGTAAAGGCCAAGGTGTTATTTCCCAACGAAAAATAGGAATCAACATTTCTTGGCAAAGTGAAGGAAGCTGTTTCGTCTAAAGTCCAAAGCCCGGTTTCGATATCAAAGTAATAAAACTCCAGACGACCTTCATCAAACTCTAAACCTATCATGGCTAATTCCCACTCATCTTTGAGTGTAAACACTCTTTTATATCCTTGGGGAAGTAGAAATGAATACTCTGGCACCATAGCCCAACCACCATCCATTTCTTGAATGTAAATATGCAATGTGTCGGAAGAAATCACACCAATGCTCCCCAAACCCATACCCAAAATACCCTGATTGGGTTTAGGAATGGCAAATCCTTGTACTTGATCGGGAATCCAGACATTCTGCTGAGAAAAATAATGCAGTTTTACGGTATCGTTTTCAATTACTCCAATCCACCCCAAGCCAGGAAAAACTAAGTGAGAAACTTGCTTGATATGGTTGAATTCCAGATTGATGTTTTCTTTTGGCACTGGCCGGCACGAAAACATAAACCCAAATATCAATAAAATCGCAAAAAATGAAACTGCTCTCATGGTTGTAATGTAGATGCGTTGATTATTTTCTTGCAAAATTGCACAAAAAACACATATCCGCAAGAAGTTTTGATTTATGCAGCCGGCAATAGAGCAGAATCATGCGTTTTGGTAATTTTGCATTTCGTAAAGCAAGGCATCAAACCTTAGCCCATTTTTGTGCGTTTTAGCAAATGGAAGTGAGATAGATAAACGCTTTCAGCCATACTTGATAAAAATGAAAAGCAGCCGATTTTTTTTAAAGCCGGTTTGCAAAAAATCAAAACTCTTAGAAAGCCCCAAAATATGTTATTAAACGATATTGCACAGAACTCGAATCCCCTACTTGCCCCATTCAACACGCCTTATGGTGCTCCGCCTTTTAGTAATATAATGCCTGAGCATTATCTGCCTGCATTCGCAGAAGCTATCAAAATGGCATTATCGGAGGTAGAAGCTATTGCTGGTAGCAAGGAAGAGCCAAACTTTAAAAACACCATTGATGCCTTGTCGCGAAGTGGAAAAATATTGCAACGAGTGAGCAATGTGTTCTTCCCTTTGTATCACGCCGAAAGCAATTCGCAAATGCAAGAGGTAGCAAGAAATGTTGCTCCCATGTTAGCCGACTATCAGAACGATATCGTCTTCAATCCTTTGTTGTTTGATAGAGTAAAGTGCGTTTATAGCCAGGGCAAAAATCTTCCTTTGAATCAAGAAGAATCCACCTTGTTGGAGAAGACCTACAAGATGTTTGTTCGCAATGGTGCTGGTCTCCACCAGAGTGTGCAAAATCAGCTAAGGGAAATCGTGCGCGAGCTAAGTTCCTTGTCTGTGCAGTTTACCGATAATGTGTTGGCAGAAACCAACAATTGGTATCTGCACATAACCGAAGCATCCGATTTGGCTGGTCTCCCGCCAATGCAGGTAGATGCTGCCGCTTTGGAAGCCGATAGCAGAGGGCTTCAAGGTTGGTGTATCACACTTAAAGGTCCTTCCTATCTGCCCTTTTTGCAATACAGCCACAATCGGGAGCTTCGGGAGCGGGTTTTCAAAGCCTACAACCAACGGTGCTTTGCAGATAACCCACACAACAACACACGATTGGTGTTGCAAATAGTAGCCCTACGCAAGAAGATGGCGCAATTGTTAGGATACGAAACCTATGCGCATTTTGTGTTGGAAGAGTCTATGGCCCAAACGCCGGAGAAGGTTACAGGATTTCTTAATCAACTTCTTGAAGCCTACAAACCTTTTGCAAAATCCGACCTTGAGAAGCTTAGGTTGTTTGCAAAGAACTCAGATGGCGCAGCCCAGCTTGAATATTGGGATTGGTACTACTATGCCGAAAAACTCCGAAAACAAGAGTATGATTTCGATCAGGAAGAGCTAAGACCTTATTTCCCATTGGAAAAAGTTATTGATGGCATTTTTCAATTATCCAATATTTTGTGGGGGATAAGTTTCAAAGAAACAACGAATGTGGAGTTGTATCATCCAGAAGTAAAAGCTTATGAAGTATGCGATAAGGATGGCAACTTTTTAGCACTGCTTTATTTAGATTTTTTCCCTCGCGATGGCAAAAGCCCCGGTGCTTGGATGACGAGCTTCAGAGATCAGGAGGTAGTTGATGGAGTGGATGTTAGGCCCATTGTTTCGTTGGTTTGCAATTTCACAAAGCCCACCCAGAGTGCTCCTTCGTTACTCACGCACAACGAATTCAATACATTCCTACACGAATGGGGACATGCACTGCATGGAATATTTTCGCAGGTAAAGTATTCGGAGCTATCCGGAACGAATGTTTATAGAGACTTTGTGGAATTGCCTTCGCAATTCATGGAGAATTGGGCATTAGAAGAAAGGTATCTGAAACTTTTTGCCCGCCACTATGCTACAGGCGAAGAAATGCCATTGTCGTTGATACAAAATTTGGTTGCGGCAAAAAATTATCAAACTGCTTTTGCCGGAATGCGGCAGTTGTCGTTTGGATTATTAGATATGGCATGGCATGGCTCTGATGAAATCCCCGACAGTGAAATTCAACAATTTGAACAGCAAGCAATAAGGGATGCTATGGTGATTCCCATGCCTGCCCAAACTTGCACAAGCGTGTCGTTTGGTCATATTTTCTCCGGTGGGTATGCTGCCGGTTACTACAGCTACAAATGGGCGGAGGTGTTGGATGCAGATGCTTTCAGTCTTTTTGCGGGCGACAAACTGTTTGATGCCCAAGCAGCCGAATCATTTCGAAGGCATATATTAGCTAAAGGAGGCACCGAGCATCCTATGGTGCTCTACAAAAGATTTATGGGACGGGAGCCTGCATTGGATGCTTTGCTCAAATGGGAAGGCTTGCTCTGATTTTTCAATTATTTTTGGTGATAATTTTTCCGCACAAATCAATTAAACATCCACAATATGCGCGTTTTGATTCTGGGTTCGGGCGCACGCGAGCATGCATTGGCATGGCTTATTGCAAAAAGCAGCACCTGCAAGGCCTTGTTTGTAGCACCCGGCAACCCCGGTACTGCACTGTTGGGGCAGAATGTTCCCATCAGCATATCCGATTTTCAAGGCATTGCCAATTTTGTTGTCGAACAGCAGATAGATTTGGTCTTGGTTGGCCCCGAAGACCCATTGGTAAATGGTATCTCCGATTTTTTGGCTAAAGGAGCGCATACAAGTCGCGTAATGGTTATTGGACCAAGCAAGGAAGGTGCACAACTCGAAGGTTCTAAGGATTTCGCAAAGTCGTTTATGCAGAAATATGGGATTCCAACAGGAGGTTTTCGCTCATTTACGCTGCCCGATTTGCAAGAAGGGAAGGCTTATCTTTCCACAATGCAACCCCCTTTCGTGCTCAAAGCCGATGGATTGGCTGCCGGCAAAGGAGTAATTATTTGCAGCAGCTTGGAGCAGGCTTGTGCAGAATTGGAGGATATGTTGGAAAACCGTAAGTTTGGCTCAGCATCTCAAACAGTTGTAATTGAGGAGTTTTTGAAAGGGATTGAGTTGTCGGTCTTTGTGCTTACGGATGGTAAGGANNCCCGAAGACCCATTGGTAAATGGCATCTCCGATTTTTTGGCTACAGGAACGCATACAGGTCGGGTAATGGTTATTGGCCCGAGCAAGGCGGGTGCACAATTAGAAGGCTCTAAGGATTTCGCTAAGTCGTTCATGCAGAAATATGCGATTCCAACAGCAGGTTTTCGCTCATTTACGCTGC
>DMJL01000005.1:0-758 GCA_003451785.1 Bacteroidales bacterium | reverse complement strand
TTTGTGCTTACGGATGGTAAGGACTATTTGTTGCTTCCCGAAGCAAAGGATTACAAAAGAGTTGGCGAAAACGATACAGGTCCCAATACTGGGGGTATGGGTGCAATATCGCCGGTTTCGTTTGCTAATGAAGCTTTTATGGAGAAGGTGGAGCATCGCATCATCAGACCTACGCTGCAAGGGCTTTTGCAGGAGGGCATAACATATTGTGGTTTCATTTTTATTGGGCTGATGAATGTTGCAGGCGAACCGTATGTGATTGAGTACAATGTGAGGCTTGGTGACCCCGAATCGGAGGCAATATTGCCAAGAATTGAATCGGATTTTTTAAAACACCTTGTTGCAGCTGCTAATGGCAGTTTAGCTATGGAAACTCTGCAAGTTTCTCCAAAAACCGCAGCCACGGTAGTAATGGCTTCTGGCGGTTATCCGGGCGATTACAAAAAAGGGTTGTCAATAACCGGTCTGCAAAATGCAGTCGAATCCTTAGTGTTCTATGCCGGAATTACAGGCACTTTAGAAAATCCCATCACAAATGGAGGCAGGGTAATTGCAGTTACGAGTCTTGCCCCCGAATTGTCGCAAGCATTAAAACAAACTTATAAAACCATTGATGGTATTCATTTCTCTGATGCATACTATCGAAGGGATATTGGTAAAGATTTGATTTAACACCGCTGCTATTTTTTCAATCTATGCTAATCAGGATTTTTAAACAAGGCACAGCTCGCAATTCGGTTTGGCTGATTATTTTGGGC
>DMJL01000160.1 GCA_003451785.1 Bacteroidales bacterium | reverse complement strand
TCAGGCTAATTTCTTTTGTCGAGTCCCCATGCAAGTTTGTTTCTAATGGTTTTGAAGAAATCTTTTTTGCCGGGATAAAGCAATTTTGCTGTGAAAGGGGCCTTCGATATTACCAAATCTTGCGTATCGCTAAGGCTTTGGACCCGCGAATCGAGCACCACAAGATACTCTTTGTGTCGGCCACTGGGTCGAAGGGTAATTTTGCAGGTGTCAGGGATTACGATTGGTCTTACTGTTAGATTGTGCGTTGCAATAGGTGTAATAACAAAGTTTTGGGAGTCGGGCGAAATGATTGGTCCTCCGCAACTTAGAGAATATCCAGTGGAGCCTGTTGGTGTTGCAACAATCAATCCATCAGCCCAATAGGTGTTTAGGTACTGGCCGTCTATCTCGGCCGAAATGGCTATCATGGATGCGGTGTCGCGTTTTTGAATGGTAAGTTCATTGAGAGCGCAACTAAATGAGCCAAACAAATTGCTGGGAGATTCCAACATTAGCAGCGAGCGATAATCTATGGTGTAATCGCGCGAAATTAGAGCTTGAGCAGCCATCTCGATTTCGGATGTGGATACAGCCGACAAAAACCCCAAACGACCCGTATTGATCCCCAGAATGGGTATCCCCGAATCCTGAATTAGGGCAACGGTATCCAACAAAGTACCATCGCCTCCAATGCTTATGAAGCAAAATGTATCAGGGTCAATTTCCTCATGCTTTCCAAAAAGCTTTACATCTTCAAATTTTACGCACTGGCTCAGCAAAGGGTAGAATTTCTCGTGTACAGAAAATCTTGCACCATTTTTAAGCAAATTATGCAGAAGTGTGCAAATCGGATTGTAAAAAGACTCATTCAGCTCACGACCAAAGAGGGCTATCTTCATACCACAGGTTTAGATGTCTAAATTAGATAAAAATCGCCTATATGAACTAAAATTGTTGAAATTGGATTTATTTGGGAAATCTATAAGTAGTTTGGTTGCTGCAATAGGGTTATTGATTGACAATCTCTAAGTAATGGACATCTCTCAGGCTTTTTCCATGGGCTTTGGTTTTACCAATGCATTTAAGGAGATTTTTTTAGAAATTGGTTGCTTGGTAAAATGGCAATCAAAATTTCTGCCATTAGCACTCAAATGTAGCTATGTTATAGCAAATCGAGCCTTTTGGAGTCAATCTTCAGAAATGTGAAGAACATCACCGAAAATGCCCAGATCGACGAGCCACCGTAACTCAAAAATGGCAAAGGAATACCGATTACGGGTATTAGTCCCATAGTCATCCCAATATTGATTGTGAAATGAAAAAACAGAAATGATGCAATTGCATACCCATAAATTCTTCCGAATGACGATCGGTGTCTATCGGCTAATGTTACAATACGCCCAATAAAGATCAAATACAAAGCAATTAAAAGGGTAGATCCCCAAAATCCCCATTCTTCTCCCACTGTGCAAAAAATAAAATCGGTGCTTTGCTCAGGCACAAATTGAAACTTGGTTTGTGTACCTTCCAAAAACCCTTTGCCCCAAAAACCTCCCGAGCCAATGGCAATCTTGCTTTGATGCAGATTGTAACCAACCCCTTTGAGATCTACATCATCGCTAATAAGTACTTCAATGCGAGCCTTTTGGTGAGGTTGCAAAAGGTCGTGGTACACATAGTCAACGGACAACACATATAATGAAAGTACAAGAAACAGCCCCAATACCTGTAGCCATTCCTTGGTGTAGTTTCTGCGGAGAATCATCCAACTTATAGCAATTACTGCCAGAGCTGCGATTATGATGTATTGGGTTATCAACAAAGTGAGTACAAATAACAATATGGCTGCCAACCCAATCAGCAATAAATATCCTCTCACCACTCCTTCGCGCCACAAGACTAAAATTAAGGATGCAAATACCAGAGTTGTTCCCATGTCGTTTTGCAGGATGATAAATCCCATGGGCAAGGCTATTATAAATATTGCACCCAAAGTATTAGTCCATGAAAACGACTTGGAGTTGGTTCTGCTCAAAAAGGTTGCGAGAGCCAATGCTGTTGCAAATTTTGAGAATTCGGAAGGCTGTATTGCAAAACTCCCAATTCTAAACCAGGATTGGGAATTGTTTATTTCCACCCCAAACAACAATACAGCTGCAAGCATCGCTATTATTCCAGCGTATATCAGCCAAGCAAATGCCGGAAAAATTTTCACATCCAACATTAGAATCAACACCCCCAAAATGAGAGCCGATATTACGAACAATAATTGGCGACCGTGGATTAGCGAAAAATTAAAAAAGCCATCGTAGGTTTCGGTAAAGCCCGTTGAAAAAACATTTGCCCAGCCAAAAAAAACCAAAACCAGAAACATTCCCAGCAAGGGTTTGTCAATGTTGTTGAAGATGTTGAATGACTTTTTCACTCTATATGGTTTCTATGGGTCTATGGTAATGTTGTGTAACAATTGGGTTTGAGCAATCTCACTGTATGCCTGCATTAAGAAAGTTGGCTTCCAGAATGCGTCGTTCGAATTCAGGGCGTTGAATAATCCTATTCAAATATTTTTCAATCATAAGGCTTGCAATGGGAGCTGCCCACAGGGAGCCATACCCGGAGTTTTCTACAATCACCGAAATGGCTATTTTGGGGTTGTCGAGAGGGGCAAACGCTATGAAAACACTATGATTTTCGCCATGAGGATTTTGCACGGTTCCTGTTTTGCCCGCCATAGCAATGCCGGGAATCACAGAAAAAGCACCAGT
>DMJL01000280.1 GCA_003451785.1 Bacteroidales bacterium | reverse complement strand
CTCACCCCGATTTTAGCAAACTTGAAATTACCAACGAACTGTTGGGCCGTTTTTTTGGGTCGCGACTTATGCAAAACATCAGGCAACAAAAAGGTTTGACCTACGGAATTTACTCCGGTCTTACACCACTATTGCACGATGGTATTTTTGTGATAAGGGCACAAACATCAAATCAAGAAGTTCCTATTGCATTGCAAGAAATTTATGAGGAGATTGAATGCCTTAGAACTCAGCCTCCTTCAACAATTGAGCTGGAAAATCTGCGTTGTTACATAGCCGGCCGACTTATGCGAAGTTTCGACGGTCCTTTTGCACTTGCCGAGCGATTGAAGGAATCGTTGGTGTTTGGTTTGAAATACAATTATTATCAACAGGCATTGAATACACTCAATTCCATTTCGCCCGAAGAGATAAGCAATATGGCTTATGTGTACTTAAACCCCGCCGATATGATAGAAACGGTAGTTTCGGGAGATGTGGATGGTTACCCAACGCATGGAGAATAAGAAAGATGGGTTTTTGTAAACACAACATCTTCATGCACTTGCAATCCATTTTATGGAAACTGCATGATGGTTGAGGTGGAAAATGAATATAATTTTTGAACCCCTTTGGTAAACCTTGGAATGAAAAAGTCTAACGCCAATTTTAGGAGATTCATACTGTGCTTCTTGGTCATGGGCGTTTGTTTGGTGTCGATTCCCAAGGATTTGTTGGCTCAATCAGAAGTATCCCTTACCATCACTCGTTTGGTTATTTTAGCAAATGGTCATGTTGTGATTGACTTTGAACTAAAGTTGCCAGCCCCAATGAGCAATGGACGGATAGCCGTGTTTCGCAACATACCTGGTACCACATTTTTTGGAGAAGTGTGGCGGTCAGACAAAGATTTACCCCAAGTTTTTCGCAGCTCGTTTACCCATAATGGAGCTGATGCAAATCAGCGGTCAGAAGCATATTTTGTTGTAGCATACAACAGTAATGGTAGCACAATCGCTACAAGCACTGCCCATCGAACCATTTTTCTAAGAACGCCCCGACCGGAATTATGTGCCTATTCGCTCACCCTTGAATGGGAAAACTATCAGGTAAGCACCAGTGCAGGTGTTCCAGTTCTACTGCCGGTGCCATTTACATCAGTAGAAGCAGAGATTTCTACAGATGGGCAGCAATTTTCCAGCATTGCGATGTTTGCACATCCACAGCCAGGGGCACCGCCACAGCAAACCAGAACCACCACATTGCAATCAGGGCGATATTTTTTGAGAATAAAAGCCACCGAGCCTGCATCGGGTGCTTACGCATTTTCCAATGTGCAAATTGTGGATTTCAACCCGCCACAAATGCATTCGTTGCAAATAGATTTCGTAGATGTGGTTCAAAATCGTGAGATAAACATTGGCTTTTCAGGTTTGGGCGATATCGAACATTTTAATTATCAATTATGGAGAGCAGCGGGCAACGATAAACCGTTTACCTATGTGGCTACTGTAAATACGCCCGGAGTGGTGGTTGATAGACCCGATTTGCGCCAAGGTACATGGATTTATCGTATTTCTGCACATCACAAATCAGTCCTCTGCCCAAATGCCGCATTCAGTGCCACACCTAAGTCAAGTATTTTTCTTAAAATAGAGCCATCTACCGGACTACATCAAGTAGAAGCCCAATGGGAGCATATTTTGCCCTTCAATGTTTCCTACACTTACACATTATTTATGCAGGAATCAGGAGGGCAGTGGAGAAAAATAGCTCATTTCTCTGACCCTGCTACAAGATCATACCGATTTACCATTCCACGCAATGTTTTGGGTAATGAATTGTTGTTAAAAATTGAAGCTTCGGGTTCAATGCCAATACAAAGGATAGTATCTTCCAATGTAGCTGTAATAGAAGCTAAGAGCGATGTGTTTGTACCCAACGCTTTCAGACCATCGAGCCAAACATTGGAAAACCGAGTGTTTAAGCCAATCTTTGTGGGATTTGTGCCTCAAGAATTTCTGATGGTGATATTTGACCGACACGGACACCAGATTTTCACCAGCAATAGCCCCGATCAAGGTTGGGATGGCAGTGGTAGCGCACAGGGTGGAGTTATACATGGTATCTATTCGTATTTTATAAGATTTACCAATGCAATAGGCAATATTGAGCAAAGAAAAGGAGTGGTGGCATTGGTGGAGTGAATTGGTCAAAAGAATATGACAAAGGGGTTGGCTTTTTTAGGTTTTTTTTTAAATACGCCCCCATCAAATTTTCCTACTTTTGCGTTTATTTTTCAAACTCTCTAACTATGGATGCTATAAATCAAAAATTCATTGGTGACGGGTTTACTTTCGATGATGTTTTGTTGGTTCCGGCATACTCCGAAGTGTTGCCTCGCCAAGTAAACACTTCCAGCAGTTTTTCGCGTGGTATTCGATTGAACATTCCCATTGTATCGGCAGCTATGGATACCGTTACGGAATCGCGCATGGCTATTGCCATTGCTCAGGAAGGAGGGATAGGAGTATTGCACAAAAATATGCCCATTGCCGAGCAAGCGGCAAAGATTAGAAGAGTAAAACGCGCCGAGAATGGAATGATAACCGATCCGGTTACCCTCCATGA
>DMJL01000057.1 GCA_003451785.1 Bacteroidales bacterium | reverse complement strand
GCAATGGTTCTTACTTCCATGGGCGAGATGGAGTCTGACGATACGGTAAGAAGGATAATCTCTCCAATGATTGATGATTGTGGAGCCATTGTGGGGATACCCGCATTAGCCGGCATTTGACCTGCCACCATGGCAATTTTTTCGTTTACTATCTGCCGGGCTTTAAAAATGTCGGTACCCCAATCAAAATCCACCCAAACCAGCGAAAAGCCAATGGTAGAAGACGACCTTACTCGGCGAACACCGGTGGCACCGTTTACAGCTGTTTCGATGGGGAAGGTTATGAGTCGTTCCACTTCTTCGGCAGCCATACCGTGGCCTTCAGTTAAGACTACCACTGTAGGTGCAGTAAGATCGGGAAACACATCTACATCCATTCGTGTTGTTACAAAGGTACCTGTTACCGTAAGTACCAAGGCCATGAACAACACCAACAAACGGTTTTTTAATGAATAATCAATAATTTTTAACAGCATGGTTTTCCGTATTAATGGGTATGACCATGAAGGGGAAGAGCACCTGCCTTAGCTGCAAGCCTTACCAATTGTGATCCACGACTTACAACTCTATCGCCGGGGTTTAATCCTGAAAGAATCTCAACCAACCTTCCATCGCTATCTGCGATTTGCACCTGCCGCCTTTCAAACGATTCGCCTCCGGTTTGGATGAATACAAAATGCAAGCCTTGCTCCTCCACTATGGCAGTTAATGGCACTACCAGAGCCTGTTCTTTTTTTCCGGTTTTCAGGAATGCTTCCAAAAACATTCCCGGCATCAGCTCACCGTTGTTTTGCGCCGAGAAAACCACCGGGATGCGTGTTGCTTGCTCGTTTACGAAAGCATTGTTGGATGTAACTCTGCCATTGATTTCCCTTAGGTTTATGGTAGCACCGTCGCCGGGAATCCTGAAGTTGGCATCAAAAATACCTCCAACCCTTCTAAAGTCCGATTTATTCACAAATGTTTCGATCACCACGGGTGCCCTGTTCGTAACAGATGCTATCGTTGCACCGCTCTCAACAAACTGCCCATTGGCAACGGGTATAGAGCTTACAAAACCACTTATGGGAGCAACTACCCTAAGGCCTTGTTGCGACACTAAACGGGCAATCTGGTTGAAGCGCAAAGAATCTTGCAAAAAGCGCTGTTGGATTTCCAAAAATTCTCTTTGCGATAGCATCTGCCTGCTAGCTAAGGGCTTAGATCGCTCATAATCTGCACGACTTCTTTCGTAGGCTATTTTACTTTCGTTGAGCAATAGTGATGTATTGTTCTCAATTCCGGTGGGAGAAATTACAGCAATCAGGTCGCCGCGGTTCACATTCTCTCCCAATACTACCATAAGGTTTACAGCCCCTTGAACTTGGGCACTTACCGATAGCTGCGCTTGCGGCTGACTTTTCACCCTTCCCGATGTGCGGATTATGGAATAAAAAGGCATGGGTTGAATCACTTGGGTGAGAAAGTCTGAACGCCAAGCTTGTTCCTTTAAGAAAGAAATCGTTTCGCCATGGGGTTGCTCAACTGTGGCGTGTGCCGCATCATGGGCATCGGCAAAAACTACAATGTCAGGAACTCTGAACGACACTGTCCGGCCTTCTGATACAAGCTCAAACAACAACAGAAAAGTACCTGCCTCGGTGGGCTGTAGAGCTGGTTTGAAAATCCCTGGAGTTGCAGCAGAATCAACGCGGTGCCTTATTCCTCTACCATCTCTTATAAGACTCACAGTGAGGCTACCCTCCGAGAGTGGCTTATGATCGCGCAGTTGGGTGATATGTGCAGCAAACTCGCTGATCTGACCGACCACCAAAGCCGGAAACTCAACAAAGAGCTCATAATCTTCAGAAAACAAAGTTTGGCTAAACATTCCGTCGCCATGATCGTGACCGTCCTCGCCATGCGTATGGCCGCCAATCACATCGTGTGTGTGCCCGTGTCCATGCCCGTGCCCGTGTGAAGCAGGCTGTCTGTTGCAAGAAGCCATCAACAAAACGGCAACAATTATTAGTAAAAAATTTATAGTTTGCATTGAATGGGATATAAAAATTCAGAATTGTAAAGCTTCAAATGGTTTTGTTAATGATTGTGACCATTTCGGTGCTGGTGGCTATGGGGCCTTTTTGCCGCTGCAGTATCGCCAACAACAAACTCTTCCTGAGCTGTATGTGGGTGCGGGTGCGGGTGCGGGTGGGGGTGGGGATTGTCATGGTCATGCGGATGGTCATGCGGATGGTCATGATGTTCGTGCCCATGGTCATGATCGTGGGTCTCAGTAGCTTGTTCCTGCTGCTCTGCAGGGGACTCCTCTGTTGGCTGCTGCGCTCCAGGCCCGCATGAAACGGCCATAAAGGTCATGTAAACGGATAGTGCAAAAAAATACAACAGTCTTTTCATAATAGTAATGATTTTAAACCCGCAATTTGCAGATTTGATTTAAAACTTGATTAAAATTAAATATGTTGAAGGGTGTAATTACCTAAGGTTTAGGCAACGGAAGGCGGTCCCCGCAAGCTTATTGCTCCGGGTTCGAAACAGGAAAATATCAGAAAAGGATAGTCATATTGCCACCTTCGTAGTTCAGAAACAGGTACTTGGGGCTTTTCGACTTCATAAATACCATATAAAGACCATAACGAAAAATCGGGGGAAGCAGAGATACACTTTATCGCAGTTCGCAAGTAATTGAAATCGTTGAAAGGCGATATATGATGATGCCATGGGAAACCGTGAGAATGCGCTCCTACAGGGATTCCATGGGCAATTTTATCAATAGATGATTGAAAATCATTAAGATCTAAGTCGGCAAGATAATCTTCTATTGAACCGCTAAAATGTTCTTCATAAACTGGCGACTCATTCGTTGGATGAGAATGGTAGTGCGAGTTGCCATGTGTGTGATAATGGTGAGGCTCCCTTTTCTGTTCATGGCAATGGGTATGGGGATGGTGATGCGCGTGAGAATGCGTCGAATGGTGAAAATGAGCCATCGAAAACCCATCATCACCTTTGTCGTGATGGTAATGCGGTACCACATTGTGGCACAGTATTGCCATATAGGACAATAGCAAAATTATGGAGTATGCTTTGAGCTTCACAGAAACAAAAGTAAAGGTTTTCGGATGGGAAAGTGCAATTTTCACAAAAATTATTGATAATGGTCTGTTTCAAACTGTTGTAGGCGAGAATATATATATCGCGGCATGGAATAGAAAACCGTGTTTGGCGGAATTGCAAATTCCGCCTTACCAAGAAACCAACCCCGAAGGGTTTGAAGGTTTGTAGAAAACGAAACATAACAATGGTATATAAGACCCCGTCGGGGTCGAAGAATTTGGATGCGCGATTTACTTCTATAAACCTGCGACCCTTTCAGGTTCGAAAAAACCCGATGGCGGAATTGCAAATTCCGCCCAGCGATAGAATTAGTTGTCATGCTGAACGAAGTGCTTGCACTGAGCGCAGCCGAAGTGTCGAAGTGAAGCAGCTCTATAACACCTTAAAAGGAGATCCTTCCCTTCGGTCAGGATGACAAGATCGGATAACCAGTTTGGCGGAATTGCAAATTCCGCCCAGGCAAGGTTGTTGGTGGCTATTTTCTACTAACATCTCACCCCTACGGGGTTGTAAATCATAGAGTAACCCCGACCTTTAGGTCTGGGGCAGTAATAAACGATGAAAAAACGGGCTTTAGCCCTGCCAAATTGGGTGTCAGTGCAAAGTAAGTCCAATCAAGGAAATAAGCTAATAAGGTTCTATTATCCATTGCGGCATTATTTATTTTTGGTTAGTTAGGTCAGGAAGCGTTGAATGAGTTGTATTAACATAAAACGATTTGTTTTAGCTGTATGTAGCAATCAAAAATTCTTTTTACCGCAAAAACCTTGGAAGCCTAATTTTAGGGAAACGAAAGACAATCAGTTGTAAAAGACAAAAGCTTGCTTAAGACTGCCTAAAAAAAGTAATTGCATTGCATCAATTGGAAATTTGCTTCAGATCAATTTTGCTAAGCATTGCGGTGGTGCTAAAAATTCCTTCGATATGGGTATGGTGGGTATGTTTTACTAAATTTGCCATCTATTGTCAAATATTTATCAAATCTATTCTGCTTTTATGAAAACCATCATCAACACCCCCTCTGCTCCAGCTCCTATAGGTCCTTACAATCAGGCAGTGCTTGTAAATGGCACATTGTATGTATCGGGTCAAATCCCCCTCGACCCCACTACAGGCAAACTTGTGGAGGGCGACATCAAGGCTCAGGCTTTGCAGGTAATGCAAAATTTGGGAGCCATTTTGCAAGCAGCCGGTTTGGATTTTTCAAATGTGGTGAAGTGCAGCATTTTTCTGAAAGATATGCACGATTTTCCGAAAGTAAACGAAGTTTATGGGAGGTTTTTTACTGCGAATCCACCGGCCCGCGAGACAGTACAGGTAGGAGCATTGCCCATGTTTGTTGATGTAGAAATCAGTTGTATAGCTGTTGAATAGTTGAAGCAGTTCATACAGGTTATCCGCATCTAATTTGCTATTCTTAAAGGCTGTGCTTTGTTGTGCAGCCTTTTTTAGTTGCATTGTTGCGCTTAGGTTTATGTGTTTTAGTAAAAAAAATTAAAAAAAAGATTTGTAAATGTTTATTTAAAAAAACTGTATTTTTATAGACAAAGTTGGAGGGCGTATGTTGGTAAAAACTTATGGAAGTGCAGTGCAAGGAGTGAGTGCCATTACCATCACCGTAGAGGTGGATGTTGGTACGGGAGTTAACTTTTTTATGGTGGGTTTGCCCGATAGTGCAGTGAAGGAAAGTCAACAAAGGATTGACACAGCCTTGCGGCATAATGGATATAAGATTCCGGGCAAGCGCATTGTTGTAAATATGGCTCCAGCCGATATTCGCAAGGAAGGCTCGTCCTACGATCTTACCATTGCCATAGGTATTCTGGCAGCCAGTGGTCAGATAAGCGCCGAGAAAGTAGAGCAATATGTAATCATGGGCGAGCTATCGCTCGACGGAGGTTTGCAGCCCATAAAGGGGGCACTACCCATTGCTATCAAAGCCCGCGAAGAAGGCTTCAAGGGATTTATCCTACCGGCGCAAAACGCACGGGAGGCCGCAGTGGTGAATAAACTCGATGTGTATGGCGTAGAAACTATTGGGCAGGTGATAGATTTTTTTGATGGCAAAGGTGCTTTGGAACCTACCGTTGTGAATACTCGCGACGAGTTTTTCAGCAAGCTAAGCGATTATGAGTTCGACTTTTCTGATGTTAAGGGACAGGAAAACACCAAACGAGCATTTGAGGTAGCAGCGGCAGGTAGCCACAACCTGCTTATGATTGGTCCGCCGGGCGCGGGTAAGACCATGCTCGCCAAAAGGTTACCAGGCATTTTGCCCCCACCTACCCTGAAGGAAGCTTTGGAAACCACCAAGATACACAGCGTTGCCGGACGGTTGGGCAAGGAAGCATCCCTGTTGCCCGTGCGCCCCTTTAGAAGCCCGCACCACACCATTTCCGATGTGGCATTGGTAGGGGGCGGGTCGTATCCGCAGCCGGGCGAGATCAGCTTAGCCCACAATGGAGTGTTGTTTCTCGATGAACTGCCTGAGTTTAAACGCACCGTTCTGGAAGTGTTGCGCCAACCTTTGGAAGATAGATTGATAACGGTGAGTAGAGCAAAATTCTCGGTAACATATCCTGCAAGTTTCATGTTGGTTGCAAGCATGAATCCTTGCCCGTGTGGCTTTTACAACCATCCGGAAAAGGATTGTGTTTGTGGCCCGGGAATAGTGCAGAAATATCTAAATCGCATCTCAGGCCCGCTCCTCGATAGGATTGATCTCCATGTGGAGGTTACTCCCGTGCCATTCAAAGAGCTGAGCAAT
>DMJL01000182.1 GCA_003451785.1 Bacteroidales bacterium | reverse complement strand
AAAGTAAAAGAAATCTATCAGGCCTTAGGATACCGAAATTATCCCTTTGTAAAACGAAAATCTGTAGTACACAAATCGGAACTCAAAAAAAATGAAACACAGTATTTACGCAATATTGACGATAGTTAGCTGCAAGTTGGGTTAAATGGGATGGAATTACAAATTTCACCCAGCGAAGGAAAAAGATGTTATGCTGAACGAAGTGCTTGTACTGAGCCGGAGTTCCAGAGCTCAGCCGAAGTGTCGAAGTGAAGCATCTCTGTAACACCATAAAGGGAGATCCTTCCCTTAGGTCAGGATGACAAGATAGGACCACCAGTTTGGCGGAATTTCAAATTCCGCCCAGCGAAGGATGACAAAATGCCAATCGAGGATTGTCATGCTGAACGAAGTGAAGCATCTCTGTAACACCCTAAAATGAGATCCTTCTCTTCGGTCAGGATGACAAGATCGGATAACCAGTTTGGCGGAATTTGTAATTCCGCCTAACGATAAAACCAACCCCAAAGAGGTTGAAGGTTTGTAGAAAACGAAACATAACAATGGTGTGTACGACCCCGACGGGGTCGAAAAAATCCTATACCTATGGAAGCCGAGCAAGTATGGCAATTGGTAGTGCTGCATCAAGTAGGCAATAGCACCTCCAGCCCAGCACTCGGGCGGGAGTGCTTCCACTTAGCGTCGCTGGTTTTCAATAGCCCACTCAAAATGCCAGTTGGTAAAATCATACTCAAAAAAAACAAAATCACCCTGAGTTTTTACTCTTGCCCAGTTATCCCTCAATGCAGGATATTTTGGACCAAAGGGAAAAGGATCATAAGGATCGTTTCGAAATTGAAGGGCAAGGACGATCAATACCCTTAGAGTATCATTAAAAACCACAACAACAGAATCGTCACTTGTTGTAAAATCACTCCTAAAAGGTGCTCCAACAGTAAAATCGGCACAAAAAAACTCTGGCAACTTATGCCTTCCGCCGGGTGGTAATGCATGAAAAGACTGTTCCGGCATAAGCTTGTTTGCTCTGTATCTTAGCAGCGAAATCGTGTGATCGGATGAATTGGTAAATGTGAATTTATGGCACGGATAACGATTGCAGGAGGTAAACAATAAGATGGCAATACCTGCCACCACAAGAATATGTTTTATGATTTTCATAGCAACTGCTGTTTAAAGGTTTTCGTAAAAATCAATGAGCTCGTCTATTTCCGCATCTGTAACCCCGGCGGGCTTGTTTGCTTTTAGTTGCTGCCTTAGCGACCTAAAATCGAATGTATATTTTAGTACATTATTCTCAAGAGTGCTTATGGTAAATCCTCTCACATTATCATTAGGGCGATTACCACCCAAATGAAAACGTTGGTTGTAATCATCTATCAAATCAATAAACAAAGGGTTGCCACCCAATGGATCATCATCGGGTGTCCATTCTTGTCTTCCTTCACGGTGATTGTACACTCTTGCCCACGGTTTGAATCTATTTCGCAATGAATAATATTCAAGATTAGTCAGTTCCCAATCCACTACATTCGACCATCCTTCAACGATAATACGGGTATTTTTAAATGGAGGTACCAAGTTGAGCCACATTAATGAAAAAACACCCCTGCCGGTAACGCCCGCCAAATTTGCTATTAAACCAAGTCGGTCGTTTATTAGTTCCCAATGCGATACATGGGCAAGCTCATTGATTGTCATTCCAAAAATTCTATTGGTTGATAACTTTCCATATCTACCTACACCACTAATGTTGATATGGGGAAAAGTTGCTAAATTCCAATAAGGTATAGCGTATCCGACTGATGGCTTCATGTCAAATGTCCAATGTCCATCATGAAAATACCCTACTTTCAACCTTGATCTATGAAAGGGGGCGATAAAAGGGGCTTTTAGCCCAAGTCTGTCATTAAAATAGTACCGATACAATGCCCTGTGCACTGTTGCAAGCCCTAATGATCTACCAGTAGAAATGTCAAGATTCCAGACGCCCCTGATTTTAGGTCCGTTGAACATAGCCTGTCCCCAGTTTCCTAAACGAATATCCCAATCTGCTCTTTCCCACACAATACTATAGTTGGCTGGACGGTGAAACGGCCTTTGCATTTGGAAAGTGCCATTGGGTTGTGAAATTGCTACATGTGTAGTAAACCATCTTCTAGCCCTAACTTTGGCTCCCTGTAGGGGAATTTGCTGGTTCAGCACATTATCAAACACAGTAATTCTTCCGCTAGGCCACCAAGCGGTACCTTTCAATACAGGTCCGGAAATTTCGGCATAAGGGTCGCCGGCAAGCTTCAGGGCTTCGGTTTCCAATAATTGCCACGAAGCCTGGTCGAAACCGCGCGACGACTTTTCGGCTATGGCAAAATCGCATTTCAAAAACAAGTCGGCTAACACTTCGTGCTGCACTGGTAGCATGGTGAATCCTACAGGTATTACAGTATATTGCCAAGTGATTCCACCAGGAGGTAATTGTGGGTTGTAAAAGTAGTAGCCACCCCCGATTATTTCATAATCAAGCGGATGACTGTAAATATGTCCAGAAATGGACTCTTCAAGTAGTTCCATGTCGTGTTCGCCAAGGTGTTGCAGCAATTGGTTTTCGAAATCATACAATTCATACTCGGAAGCGGGCAATACCCTGATGTAATGGTGGGTAGCCTCGATTCTAAGACCCGATTTCAAAACACCTTGACTTACCAAATTAGCATAAGCTTCGCGCATGTTCTCTACTGTGTATGGGTTTTGGAGTCTGCGGCCAAGCTGTATCATGCCATCCTTTGTCTGTGGTTGGTCAAAAGTAGGCGGTTCGGGCATGTCATATTGTTGACAGGCTGCCATTAACAACATTAATAAAACAGAAAATAAGCCGACCATCCGGAATTGCAGTCTTGGATTATTTACAAATTGTCTTATTTTCATAATTATTCCGTAAATAGGTTAAATATTTGAGATTTTTTTTAAGACATCGGCAATTGCAACATTGAATTTGCCGAGCTGCTCAGTGTAAACCATCAAAACCTTTTTACTATTATGGCGGCTCATCCCAAGCCGGAACCTTAGAACGGGAAAATAATACGCCCAGCCGAGATGAAAAAATATTATCGGGAAGTTTATAGCGAGTAACTCTCTCTCTCTCTCTC
>DMJL01000102.1 GCA_003451785.1 Bacteroidales bacterium | reverse complement strand
TGGTAGGGTTGTTGGTTAGAGTACATCCAGGGATTTTTCCATTTTAATGCCCCTGGAGCCTTTTACTAGAACATGATAACCCAATAGGGGATTTTGTTTTAGCCAATCTCTTGCTTGTTCAACAGAATCAAACTTTTGAAAGTTTCCAGAAGGTATTGCGATGTGCGAAAATTCTTTGCCCACTAAAATAGTAAGATCGAAATCGAGCTTTTGTGCAAGATTTGCTATCTGTTGGTGCTCTTCTCTGCTTGCAATGCCCAATTCCAGCATATCGCCAAGAA
The DNA here is from genome assembly GCA_003451785.1 of Bacteroidales bacterium. Classification (GTDB taxonomy): domain Bacteria; phylum Bacteroidota; class Bacteroidia; order Bacteroidales; family UBA7960; genus UBA7960. The sequence goes on along the minus strand of DMJL01000102.1, from coordinate 2,348 downwards.
GAGCGGCACGGGGGGTTTTTCCGAATCCGGCAAAATTTTGCAACGCAGCAGCCATACTCGTTGGATTGGCATTATAAGCATCGAGCAGAATCGTATTTTTACCGTTTTCTACTATTTGCGACCTACTATTGGCAGGTTGATAGGATTCTATAGCTTGTGCTGCAGCGTGTGGTGCAACCCCAAAAAACAATCCAATGGTTAATGCTGCCAAAACATTTTCGAAATTATAAGCTCCCACCAACTGGGTGCTGCATATACCTGCATTACCTACTTCGGCTTTGCCAAAAGATTTGCGTACTGAAAATGCAATTTTCAGCATAGGGCGTTCATCAATCAAAATTGCCGTTAAATGGTTGTGGTCGGCAGTGCCAAATAGTACTCTGGAAATGTCTTCCGACTGTGTCATCAACTTCTCATTATTACCATTCACAAACAGCGTACCCTGCTTGGATTGAATGTGCCTATACAACTCGGTTTTACCTAAAAGGATATTTTCCACACTGCCAAATCCTTCCAAATGCGCTTTTCCAATGTTGGTGATAAGCCCGTGGGTGGGTTGCGCAAGTTGTGAAAGCAAAGCAATTTCTCCAACATGGTTGGCTCCCATTTCAACAATTGCAATTTCATGTTGCGTGTTTAGCCTAAGTAGCGTTAGTGGCACACCAATGTGATTGTTTAAATTTCCTTGCGTGGCAAGTGTGTTGAATGAAGATGATAAAACTTTGTGAATGAGTTCTTTGGTGGTGGTTTTGCCATTGGAGCCTGTGAGGCCAATTACGGGAATGGAGAATTGTTGCCGATGATGCAATCCCAACATTTGCAAGGTTTGAAGTACACTATCCACTTGGATAATCTTAGAATTATTCTGACCTACAGGCTCATCAACTACTACTGCTTCGCAACCGTTTTCCAATGCATTCAAAGCAAATAGGTTGCCATTGAAACGATCTCCCTTAAGGGCAAAAAATATCGAACCGGTACCGGCTTGCCTGCTATCAGTGCAAACGGCAAAGCCTTTGGATATGAGTTGGTGTAGATGATGAAGGACATGAATTTCAGTCATGGTGCAACATTTTGATAAGTAGCAAAGCGGGTTAACCTCATAAATTAGTGATGATACAAAAATATGTATGTTTTTTGTTTCTGTAATGAAGCTCTTATGAAAACATCCATAATAGCGGGATTACATTTTGCAATGGCTTTTTAAAAATCTCAGGATTCAAATTAAACACCTATTCACTCATACATTATCGCCAATCTTGGTGCAAAGAAATCTTTTATAAACAACTATTTGGGGCTTCTATCATTTTATAAATTAGCAGATTATGCGCAGATTATTTACCGCAATGTACGCTAAGCGAAATCGCAATGAACGCCAAGAAAAATCATTAGCAAACTTTGCGTAAAACTTTTGCCTTTTGTGGGGAAACTCTTTTGGGTTGTATGTTTAGTATCCTATTTGCTTTAATAAGCGATAATTATGAACTTATAGACAAATGCAAGCAGTAATTTTTGATACCGTCTCGCAATTATGAAACTGACCAAAATCATTTGGATAACTTTGCAGAATTTAAATGCAAAACCATCATGGAAAAATACTCAGTGTTGCAACAAACCATAGAAAAGGCTTGGGATAATAGAGCTTTGCTTGTAGAAGCGGAAATACAGGAAGCCATCAATGAAGTGATCGAATTACTTGATAAGGGTTTATTGCGAGTAGCACAAAAATATGCCGGGAGTTGGATTGTAAACGATTGGGTGAAGAAAGCTGTAATTCTTTTTTTCCCTATCAGCCAGATGGAGACTATAGAGATAGGTCCAATGGAGTTTCACGATAAGATTCCGCTCAAAAAAGGTTTTAAGGAATTGGGCGTACGGGTAGTTCCCCATGCCTTGGCTCGAAAAGGTGCCTTTCTTGCGCCGGGAGTCATTCTAATGCCATCTTATGTAAACATTGGAGCCTTTGTGGATAGCGGCACCATGGTAGATACATGGGCTACTGTGGGCAGTTGCGCCCAAATTGGCAAAAATGTGCATCTTAGTGGTGGTGTGGGCATCGGCGGGGTTTTTAAGCCTGTGCAAGCTGCACCTGTGGTAATCGAAGATAATTGTTTTCTTGGTTCGCGCTGCATAGTGGTAGAAGGTGTTCGTGTGGAAGAAGAATCGGTATTGGGTGCCAATGTGGTTCTCACGGCATCTACACGAATCATTGATGTAAGCGGCTTGCAACCAGTGGAGTATGTTGGTCGGGTGCCGGCACGCTCGGTGGTTATTCCCGGAGGTATTCCCAAAACCTTTGCAGCAGGTACTTTGCATGTGCCATGCGCGCTTATTATTGGACAAAGAAA
>DMJL01000088.1 GCA_003451785.1 Bacteroidales bacterium | reverse complement strand
ACGCGAAAAAAAGAAATAGCCGACAAAACCGAAAACAAGCATAAGCTAACAAATTATCAGGTAGTTTGGCTTGCTGCCTACAATTTTAAAAGGGCCACAGCAGGAAAAACCAGTGATGAGGTGAAGAATTTCCTTACAGATTGGGTAAACCAAATTTTTACCGGAAAAGTATCGGATGCAAAGTTAACAAACACGAAATATCATGCCCTTCAATATCTTGCAATTGCTGCAAGATGGGCAGCAATGGAAAACAGATAATTATTCATTTTAAATCTTAAAATTCATGGCAAACCAAAATTTTAATCAACAACAGCGAGGTGCTAATTATGGGCGCCCAACGGCATCACAACACGAACCAGTGAATCTCAAGAGCTACGATTTCAAAAAGTGGATAAAATCCCAAATAGACAACAAAACTGTCGAATTTGCCGACAAATTTGGGATGCAAATCAAAATAGGGGGGTTGACAACTAGTCAAATTAGAAACTTTTTTGGTGAAATGAGAAGAATTCAAATGAAGGGATTCGAAAATCAGAAGCCTTCATTTTTCCTTTTGAAGCCCAAACTTGCCTATGCTGTAAAAAGGCACGACAATAAAGGCATGCGCAATTTCTATGAACTGTTTGATGAGGTTTATAGATTGATCGATGTTGAGAATGTGGTAGAAGGCGAAAAAAATTACAAAAACATGATGGAAATCATGGAAGCAGTTTTGGCTTACCATAAGTTTCATGGTGGAAGAGAATAGTAAACCTCAAAAAAACAATAACAATGGCAAACAAACTTTTAAAAAAAATTGAATTCTCCGGAATTTTAACATTAAAAACCGGACTACATATCGGAGGCACCAATTCATCCATGCAAATTGGTGGTATTGATAAAAGCGTTATTCGAAATCCGCTAACCAATCAACCTTTTATACCTGGCAGTTCACTGAAAGGCAAAATGCGATCGTTATTACAGGTTGCAAAAGGGTCCATAAAGGAAATGGACCGGCCAATGGGCGGCAATGTTTATTTTGTGTCCACCGATGACGGACCCGATGCTGATTTGTTTGGCAACGCCACAGGAAACAGAAGTCAGAAACCCTCCCGATTGATTGTGAGAGATTGCAATTTGGTAAACGCGGATGAACTGCTTGACAAAACCGAGATGTCATACACTGAAGGCAAGACTGAAGTGGTTATTGACCGAATTACCTCAGCCGCCAATCCACGCCAGATTGAACGCGTACCTGCCGGCGCCAGATTCCGGATGAATTTGGTATTGAATATTTGGGAACAAGACAATAATGCGGATATTTTAATGAACAATCTGTTCAAATCATTGGAACTTTTGCGCGATGATTATTTGGGTGGCAGCGGAAGCCGGGGCTATGGTCAGATATCAATTGAAATAGAAAAGATTACCGAAAAAAGCTCAGAAAAATATTATGGTGTTGCAAATGCCACTCCGGTTGATATTTCGAACAAATATGTTGATCAGATAAACAAACTTAAAACCTGACCTTATGCTCAAAGCTATTAAACTACGATTTACTTCACCGGTACATTTCGGGAGGGGTAGGGAAGAACTTGACCGGTCAGAATTGGTTTACCACTCCGATTCGCTTAAGTCAGCTCTGTATTCGGTAGGATTATCAGTTTTTAATGAATGGAGTGATGCAGGTTACTTTTTTGATGGCTTTCGTATTTCTTCATGTTTCCCCTTTGCAAAAGATGAGTATTTTTTGCCTAAGCCCCAACTCAGGCGCGAAATAGAATTGGTAAATTTTAACAAGGACCTGGTTTCAAAAAAAGTAAAAAAAATTGAATATCTGGAAAAATCCATTTTTGAAAAATTTGTTTCTGATATTGATAAGGCATTGCCGATTGACCCTGAGTTTATTACTTCTGATGGTCTTTTTGTTTGTAAAAGCCGCGACACCTTTTTAAGAAAAGCCGGGAATAAAAGCATCCCGGTTAATTTCTATAAAAGTGAAGTGCAACAAAGGGTTACATTACCCAAACATGGCGAGGAGGAGCAGGAGAGCAAACCTTTCTATATTGATCGGATTAACTTTGAAGAGAATTGCGGATTGTACTTTTTGGCTGAATTTTCGAACCCGGATTTAGAGTTTCAGGTTTTTACTGCCTTGAAGTTGCTTGGAGAGCAGGGAATTGGTACAGACCGAACCGTAGGTAATGGTCAATTTGAGTTTGAGCCTGGGTTGGATGTGACCGATTTTCCCATTGATATTTGCAAAACAACTGGTAAACATCTCTCTTTGGGTTTGTTTCTTCCATCTGAATCCGATTATCAGAATATCAACATGAAGCAAAGTTCGTGGAATATACTGAAAAGAGGTGGCTATATGGCTGGCAGTGAATTTGAAGATTTCAGGCATCTGCGAAAGAAAACATTGTTTATGTTTAGCCTGGGAAGCATTTTGCATTCAGATCATGAATTAAATGGTCAATTTGTAAATGTTGCACCTGCATGGAACGATACGCGCATGCACCCGGTATGGAGGGATGGCAAATGTTTACTTATAAAAATTTAGAAACATGAAAGTTAAGTTAACAACATTAACCCCGGTGCATATCGGCAATGGTACCACCCTGAACAAAAACATTGATTTTTTGCAGTTTGGCGATAAGTTGGGAAAAATTGACGAGAGAAAAATCTTTGACTTGTTGGGAGAACAACAGCTTGATGCCTGGTCGGCGGCTATAATCAGAGGCGATAATTCGTTCATTGAGCTACTTAGGCAAAAAGGCTTCAAAACCAATGATCTTGAAGCAGTATGTTCAATGATTTGCAACCTGAAATCGGTTAATAATAACTCAACCCAGCTTAAAGAACACTTTCGTAGCCCTCTTAAAGGACTCACCATTCCGGGAAGCAGTATAAAGGGTGCAATAAGAACCGCAATCTTCAGTGTTTTGATTGACGATTTAACTTCTGCCATCAAATCTCAGGATATGAAAAATCATAGAGGCCAATGGAGTGATGCAAATCTTGAGAAAAAGATATTCGGAGAAAATGCCAATGAAAAATCCACTCGGTTTATTAAAGTTCGTGACGCTCATTTTGAAAATACAACTTCTGATGTTTTTGAAGTGAAAATTTTAAACGCAAACCGTCATGGATGGAGATTTAAAGAAGGCCAGCAATTTTTGATGGAAGCCATACCTGCCAGGGTTTCCTGCGAGTTCGATATTGTTGTGGATACACATTTGCTTGAAAAAAATAAAATTGCGTATCCGAAATTATGGCCCGAAAAAAAGGTGGAATTTCTTACCGGCGATATAGCTGATTTGTGCTATCTGGTAAATGGAATTACTGAATATTTAATAAGCAAGGATATTCAAACGCTGGGAGATGAGAATTTTGTTGACGCTGATAATCTGCTTGATGATTACCAGGATTTGCTCCAAAAATGCAAAGATGCAGGTGAAAAGGAAATGATACTTAGGCTAGGCGGGCAATCAGGTTATTTGTTTACCACTACCCAATGGATGGGTATGGATAATTTAACCCAAATGTCGGATGGCGATTTTAATGATTTAAGGGCACATGTTCAGCGCCGTGAATATTCGCATATGGAAATCTGGCCCAAAACCAGGAAACTATCATCGGAGGGTCAGCTTTTTGGGTTCATAAAAATTTCATTTGAATAGGTATAATCATACACTTCTGTTTATGTCAAGAGTTTTGCTATGTTCCGCAGGACATTCCTCCATGGTTGTTCCTGAAGCATTTCACGCAGTGCCCGAAGGTTTTGAAGAGGTGCATGTTTTTACTACCGATTCGGAGAAATTCAACCCGGTAGTGTTAAATGATTTTTTTCATTCCTTACCAAATGTTCGCTTTTCAATTACTAAATGCCATGGCTTGGCCGATATATTGAATGAGAGGGATTTTGAGTTTTATCAGGAAATGCTTTGGCAATGGTATTTGACCAAAATGCCTGACAATGAGTTGCCCTATGTTTGCCTTTCGGGAGGAATAAAATCAATGTCGGCAAGCCTGCAAAAAGCTGCAACACTTTTTGGAGCCCAAAGTGTGTTTCATGTTTTGGCCGACAACAATCCGCGAAATATTGAGGAAATGTTCGATGCGCTGCAAAAAGGTCAAATTCACTTTATTGAAATGGGTTACGAGCCTGGATGGGCAGCACTAAGGCGGTTGAAAAAAATACTTCCAATAAATGAGGGTTGCTCCCGTGATAATTTTAAACCATTAATTAGTAAAAGCATTGAGGAAATTCTATCGAATGTCAAAATAATGGCATCCGATACAGGAAAGTCAAATCAACTTCCATTTCCTTCGCTTGCCATTCTGCCGCCCATCGCTCAGCAATGGCTACAATTACCACTTTCAGCCAATGATGGTGCATGGATACAAAATTTGCCAAAAGTTGATTTGCATTGCCACCTTGGCGGGTTTGCCACCTCGGGCAGTTTGCTTGACCAGGTGAGAGGTGCTGCCAGTGAGCCTGATTTGATTGACAGAACCTTTAGCCCGCAGGAAATTGCAGGGTGGCCACGCTCACACAAGAGCATTTCGCTCGACAAGTATATGGAACTTGGAAACGCCAATGGATCAAAGCTGCTAAAAGACAAAGGTTGTTTAATCCGGCAGGTAGAATTGCTTTATCAGAGCCTGGTAAACGACAATGTGGCTTATGCCGAAATCAGGTGTTCGCCCAATAATTATGCTGATAAAAACAAAAACCGGAGTGCATGGGTTGTGCTGCAAGACATTAATGACACTTTTACCAGATTAATAACCGAAGCTAAACAGAAAAACCAATTTTATTGTCATGTGAATTTGTTGGTTATAGCCTCAAGGAAATTTTCGGGCGACTTATCTGATATAAGCAAACACCTGGCTCTGGCCATTACCGCCATGCAGCAGGGGGAGGGTGTTTGCAGGATTGTGGGCGTTGACCTTGCCGGGTTTGAAAACAAGGAAACACGGGCTTCGTACTATGAGCATGATTTTAAGGCAGTACACCGTTGTGGGCTGGCTGTTACAGCACATGCCGGCGAAAACGATGACCCCGAAGGCATTTGGCAGGCAGTTTATTCATTGCATGCACGCAGATTGGGCCATGCCCTCAACCTACTTGAAGCACCTGACCTTATGCGAACAGTGATTGAACGAAAAATCGGAGTGGAAATGTGTCCTTATGCAAATTACCAAATTAAGGGGTTTGCTCCAATGCCCAATTTTTCAGCCTTATACCCACTGAAGAAATATCTCGAAGCAGGGATTCTGGTTTCTGTAAATACCGACAATATTGGTATTTCGGGCGCTAACCTTTCCGAAAATCTTTTGATCCTTGCCGATTTATGCCCGGGAATTTCAAGAATGGATGTGCTGACAATCATTAGGAATTCCATCGAAACCGCTTTTATTTCGCACGACTTCAGAATGGAACTTTTAAAATTCTTCGACAGGAAAATTTACGATGTTTGCCTGATCTCAATTAAAAATTAAACCCAAACCATGTCGTTAATTATAGTAATCACTTTTGGCACAAGCGATGTACAGTTCGAAAGGACCGCCATTGCCTCTTCTGATTTTATTCTGGAAACAAAGAAAGAAGAAAGGTTTGACTCAAACTTTCTAAAACCCGATCCGGAAAGCCCGGTTAGTATTTCGCTAAAACGAAACCGGGAACTTAATTCTTATTTGCTTGTTAGTCCGAGGAAGGATGGAAAAACCCTTCTTGACAATTTCGATGCCTTTGCCTCAATCATAAGTTTGCCTTTAATTCTACTTTGGTGAATCACATTTATAGTATCGCATTACATCTTTT
>DMJL01000191.1 GCA_003451785.1 Bacteroidales bacterium | reverse complement strand
ATAGAAAAACTTATTTCGCGCATTTGGTGGCCTGTGGGAATCGTTGCATTGATTTTTGCAATATTAGGCGTTTGGCAAACCGGATTATTTGCTGTTTTATCGCCCATAAAACTCATTCTTGCAATCTTAGTATTTGTGAGCTTTGGCTTGAGCTATGTGTTTGTTCGCAACAAAAAATTTCGCTTGGCATTTATTGGTGTATCGCTTACCATTGTGCTTGGAGCGGTAGTATTTTTTGTTGGGCTATTCCCAAATGTTCTGATTTCGTCAATTGATGTTGCATACAATCTCACAATTTATAATGCTTCATCGAGCCAAGCTACTTTGCGCATCATGGCTATTGTGGCATTAATTTTTGTTCCGATAGTACTGGGTTATCAAGGATGGAGCTATTATGTGTTTTCAAAAAGGATATCTCGCGAAACTATTTTGCAAAACGAAAACCCAAAAAATATTAGCTAATTGGTAAAGACATTCAGCCCATCGGGCAATGCTGCTCCTGCCCTGCATATTCACAAAAAACTCATTGGGTTTGCCTTGAATATGCAGGGTTTTTTGCCGGTAATTGCCATCTTGAGTTTCCTTACAGCAGTAGTGGTTGTATTTCAGATGTATTTGCTTAGCACCATTGTTGCTCAAGTGTTTATACACAAATTGCTGCCATCCCAAGAGTTGTTTTTCAAACTATTGGGATGCTTTACAGTGCGCAGTTGCCTAATATGGCTACGGGAATGGTATGCGCACACCCGTGCCATTGAAATTAAATCGTGTATCAGAAAAAACCTCATTCAATCCATCTTCAACAAAGCAGGCAATCCACCAAAGCATGGCAAAACCGGCGAATGGGTTGCGCTTATTACCGATGGGGCAGAAAAACTTGATGAATACTATGTGAAATACATTCCATCGGTAGTGCATTTAGCAGTTTTTCCTGTGGTGATACTCATCTTCGCTTTGTGGTACGACTGGCTTAGTGGTCTGGTATTGCTTATTACTGGACCGGTAATCTTGCTTTTTATGTTTTTGATTGGCACACATGCTAAGGAGCAAACCCAAAGGCAATGGGAGTCGCTTAGCCGATTATCAGGCTATTTCTTGGATGTGATACAAGGCATCAAAACTTTAAAAATTCATAATGCCGAAAAAAGGGAAAACGCCAAGGTTTTTGAAGAGAGTGATAGGTTTAGATTACTCACCATGAAGATTCTTAAGGTAGCATTTCTTTCGGGGTTTGTTTTGGAACTTGCTGCAAGTATTAGCGTGGCAATGTTGGCACTGCAGATCTCTATTCGGATGATTGAAGGATTGATGCTATTTCAGTCAGGCTTGTTTATGTTGTTTTTGGCTCCCGAGTATTTCTTGCCGTTTCGTCTGCTTGGAGCTAATCATCATGCTGCTATGGAGGGTACTGCCACCGCATCTAAAATTTTCGAATTAGAGCAAAGGTCGTTCTTAAAGCAAATTTTGCCGGCTACATCCATTGAGAATCTTACTCCAGTAAAAATAGATTTTGTTAATGTTTCGTTCAATTATCCGGAAGCCAACTCCCCTGCATTGAGCAATATTAGCTGCTCTCTATTGCCAGGCACAATAACTGCTTTGGGAGGGCGCACCGGTGCCGGCAAAACTACTTTTGCCAATCTCTTGCTAAAATTTGAAAGTTGCACCCTGGGAAGCATTTTTGCCAACGGTGTATCGTTGGACGACATTTCGCCCGAGCTATGGCACTCACAAATAGCCTATGTTTCGCAAAAGCCCCATTTTTTCAATGCCACCATTTTAGACAATCTGCTTATGTCCAACAAATTAGCCGGATTGGATACGGCAGTAGAAGCTGCACAATTGGCAGGACTACACGAGACTATCTTGGGCTTTTCAGATGGGTATCAAACGATGATCACAGAAAATGCCTCGATTCTGAGTGCCGGCGAAAGACAGCGATTGGCCCTTGCTCGGGCATTTGTAAAAGATGCGCCATTGCTGATTCTTGATGAGCCTACTTCCAATCTCGACCCCACTTCGGAGCAATGGATTTCGCAATCCACCCGCGCATTGGCAAAAGGGCGCACCACACTAATAATCGCACACAGGCTCAAGACAGTTGTTATGGCCGATAATATTTTGATTTTGGAAAACGGCACGGTGGTAGAGCAGGGCACACACACGCAACTTTTAAATGCGAACGGCAGGTATGCCAAGATGGTTGCTACGGCAGAAAACAGCAATAAAAATGATTAGATTTCTATCATTGTTTTACAAAGGCTATGAGTACCGCTTGGGAGGTGCTCTCTTGCTTGCCGCCGCTACGCTATTTGCAGGTATCGGACTTATGGCTACTTCCGGCTACCTGATTTCGAAGTCGGCGCAAGTGGCAATGATAGCCGACCTTTTTGTGATAACGGCTGCCGTAAGATTTTTTGGAGTTTCGAGAGCAATCCTTCGCTACTTCGAGCGAGTTATGGCACACGACCTAACCTTTAGGGTGCTTTTGGCTATCCGTATGTGGTTTTATGGGCAAATAAGCGAAAAGTCCCTTGCTTGGCTTATGGGCAAACGGGCTGGAGATTTGTTGGCGAGGGCTGTTGCGGATATTGAAAGTCTTCAAAACTCTTATCTAAGGGTGGTGTCGCCTGCAATTGTTGCTGCTTTGGTTTCTATTACAACCTTTGTTTTGTTGACTCTCTTGGATTTTCGTATCGCCATTTCTACACTGTTTTTTCTTTCTATAAGCGGAATAGCCCATTCTTTGGTGGCACAAAATATCTCGAAGGGGTGCGGAAAAGAAGAAAACCTTTTGCAAACTCGCCTCAAAATGCTTATGGTGGATCGCCTACAAGGATTGCAAGAAATATCGTGGTTAGGGCAGAAACAAAAAACCCTTTCGGAATATAATCTACTACAAAACGAACTCAATAGTGTTCAAAAAAAGAATGCTGCCTTTAGCGGACTCAACGATGGGATAAGCAATTTGATTTCGCATCTGGGGATGTTTGCGGCTCTTGTAATTGCTGCTCCCTTGGTATTGGGCGGCCAATTGAATGGCGTAATGCTTGCAATGATTGTTCTTGGGGTGTTTAGCAGTTTCGAAGCGGTACAAAATTTGGCAAATGCCTTTTATCATAACGAAAAAACCCTTGTAGCGGCTGGCAGAATTCAGGATCTTATACGCCACGATGACCCTAAACCCAAACCAAAAAACCATAGTTGTAATTTAACAAGGGGAGTGGCCTTCAAGGGCGTAGGTTTCTCTTATAATGACGATAAAATAACCCTTAGCAATATAAACATTTCCATCCCCGAAGGGTCGAAAACTGCCATTGTTGGCCCGTCGGGAAGTGGCAAAAGCACATTGGTAAACCTGCTACTCAGATTTTGGGATTGCAATTCAGGCACAATATGTTTGGATGGAATACCCATTCCTGAATACCCCCTTGAAACATTGAGAAAGACCTTTGCCGTGGTACCCCAAGACCATTTTGTATTCAACCGCACCATACGAGAAAATCTTCGCATTGCCCAACCTCTCGCTAATGATGAAGAAATAGATTTTGCTCTTGCCAATACAAGCCTCATTAAAACCGAAGGAAAGGCAGCTCAAATGCAATTAATGGCTGTAAGCCTTTCGGGCGGCGAACGACAATTATTGGCTCTTACAGGTGCTTTGCTAAAAGAAACCGACTATTGGGTTTTTGATGAACCCACCGCAAACCTCGACACCCTGACTGAGCGAAGGATTCTAAACCATATTTGGGAAAATGTGGACAGTAGAACCTTGATTCTTATCACCCACCGGTTGGTAGATTTAGAAAAAATGGACCAGATAATCGTAATGAACAAAGGCAAAATTATAGAAAGGGGTACGCATAACGAACTCTTACATGCAGGTGGCTTCTATGCTTCAATGGTGGAGTTGCAAAACCAAATGTTGCAGCCGTTGTAGTAAAAATGACCGCAACCTAAATTCTGATAGGCTTTGTGAATACAAGGAAAGCTGAAAATGAGCATTCGCATAAAAAACCTGCTGTTCAATAAAGAATAGCATTTCAACTTCGAACGCTATACCTCAATCGAAGGCTAATAATAGCTGAAATTGTAGCTGAACGATATTCCAAAGCTGATGTCCCTAACGCCAATTCTATGATTGGTGGTAAGTCTGCTGCTATGCGAATAAATCCATGGTTTCTCATTGATTTTGAAACAATAACCAACATAGCCTCCCACCGTCCAATAGCCACCACCGAATGGATTAGGATTATAAACCTTGTAGCCCACGCGCAACCCAACAAACCCTGTGAGTTGATTGAATCTAATATCCAGATCTCTTTGCACAAGATAATCCTCTAAGGAAATTCTCCTGCCGTATTGCGAATTGAGTAGCCTGTGTCTGCTCCAATTCACTGAAATCATGGGAGTAACAATAAATCGCCATGAATACACCAAATTGTATCCAAAATGCAAAGCAAATTGGGATTTTGTAACATCCAAATTCAACGAATCGGCAATTTCGCTAAAATCATTAAAAAACCCCACCGAGAACCCTGCATAGAACCTGTTGAACATAGCAGAAATACCGGTGCTCATCACAGATCTATTCCTATTGAGTAGTTCTACATTAGACTCGCCCAACACATGGGTAAACGCATCAAAATTTTGAAAAATAACATCAAGTTGCCGAAAATAGGTTAGCAGTACAAATCTGGGAAAGTAGGAATTACCCGAAATATTTATGTCGTCCAATTCCGGATCTGCATCGTGTACTACGCCTACCGGCACCGTGTCGCGGATTGATTCTCGCACCTTATGGATTATGTTTTCTGTTTCATACGGCACTTCATCTAATGCGACCTCGGGCCTTACCTTCGCAAAATCATTGGGTAAGGCGCAAGGCGTGGGCAATTGTGAAGCGATTATTTGATTGGGAATGTTTTCAATGTGAAGTTCAGGATAGATGGAAGAATCGTAGGTTAGGCAATTATTATCTTGAGAGAACCCCAAGCCCGAACCGCCACAAAGCATTATCAACAAAAGGATTTTTTTCACTGGTTTTTTTGTTAATATTCAACATGTTGCATGAAAACGCTTTCTGCAAAAATAACAATAGTTTCAACAAATGCAATTTTTATGGCAACAATCTTTTACCAGTATCGCCAAATGAAATTGCGATGCGAATCTAAATTAGTGTAACCAGATTGGAATGTGGGGAGTTTAACTACCTGACAGTGTATTTAAGGTTTTCGGAAAGATAGAATTAGACCATCCAATACCGCGTTAAAACCAGCAACAAGTCTTTTGTGAATGTCGGCTTGCAACCATCTGAGATGCATTAGCCGTAAGGCCGAAAGAAAAAGAGAGAAACGGTGGCCATAAATTTTGGAAAACAGCACCATCACAGGCAAACTTGCCAGATAGGCCAACACGACAACAATATTGCCGGTGAAAACCATAACCAATACTCCTTGCAGTACGAAAAACAAAGGAACCACTGCCAAACCCCAAACAAATTTTATGGAGCTGTGAAACTGTCGGTCATCAAATTTTTTGAGAAGCCTTTGCAAAAGCAGATTATTGGGTAAATGGTTGATAAACCCATATAAATACAAAGGCGAAAGGAGAATCAAAACTATTTTTTGATAAAGAATTGTCAGGAATCTCGGTTTTATCCCAATAGGTAAGGAGTGAATTTTTGTTTCATTAAGAATGTTAATAAACGCCTCGGCTTGCTCCACAATTGGCTTCTTCGACTGAATTTGCGGGTGATCTTCGCACAGCATCAATCGAGAAATTGCAAGTTGGCTATCGAACTCGCTCTTTGGGCTACTTTCTTTTTGCCTTAAAGCATTTTTCAAAGGCTTGGCAAACAAATCTGAAATCCTGTATATGGTTTCGTATTGATTGGCTTCTCTGATGTTTATGGCAAGGTGGGAGATTCTCCTACTTATTTCATCGCGAAGCAGCAACATAGCTTTTTGCTGATTGCTATGGAACTCCTCCTTGAATTGCGCAACACTAATGGGTTCTCCAAATCTTAAATGCACAGTGCTGTGCATATTTTCGTAATTGCTATAGTGGATTCCCACAGGCACTATTTTTATTCCTAATGAGAAATCGTTTTTGGATTCGGCAAGAAAAGCCAACCGGGGTATCCCTTTTTTAATGGGAAGCAGTCGCCGCAGATTGGTATGGGTAGCCTCTGGAAAAATACCCACCGACCCTCTGTTTTCTAATACTTCTACTGCCATATTGAACGACAAATCGTTGTTTTGCAGGTTTTCGGCCCCATCGCGCAGGCGAAACACGGGCAGCATTTTGAGCCAATGAAAGAAATCGCGCAAAATCGGCACTTTGAACACATCTGCCCGAGCCAGAAAGGTGGTTTGCATTCTATTGCCATAAAGCACCACAAGGGGATCCATCAAAGCGTTCTGATGGTTTGGGGCGAAAATGATGGGGCAATGCTTAGGGATATTTTCCGTTCCTTCTACTTCAATCTTTCGGTAGAATAGTCTTAGGTAAAAGAAAATCACTTTGGAAAACAAAAACCAGCCTTTGGAGAATCGTAAAAACCGCCCAATGCTACCTTTCTTCATGATGCAGATTTTCGGGATCTATATCGCCAGAAGAATGCCAGCGACAAGCCTGCTACTATATGCCAGATTCCCCACCAAGCTGCCACAATGGCCATACCGCCTGTGGGCAAATGCTCAGGAAAGATGGATGGGTTGAAGATAAGCACCAAGCCCAATGCACTGTTTTGGATACCAGTTTCGATAGCCAGAGTGCGTCTGTTGGCGGTATTTTGTTTGAAAATGCTTGCAATACTAAAACCTGTGGCCAATGCCAGACCATTGTGAATCAACACGATGATAAAAATCCAATAGATATGCTTGATAAAATGCTCGAAATTATTTGTAAAAAGCACCACCAGCATGACCACAAAGAAAACAACTGAGAATGCCCAAATAGGTTTCTTTATCCTTTCAGTAAGTTTTGGCAGAAAGTGGTTGGTAAGCATTCCCAAAAGGATAGGAACACCTAACAAAATAAGCACTATGCGAAACATAGCAATCGGGTCTATGTACAATTCTTTGAGCAATGCATTATCGGCATGGGGACCGTAGGTGCTGTAGATACTTCCCCAGATGTAGAAATTCAAGGGAGTCATTATTATTGCAGCTATGGTAGCAATTGCAGTGAGGCTAACCGATAGAGCCGCATTGCCTTTGGCAAGTGTTGAAATAAAGTTGGACACATTGCCTCCCGGACAAGCAGCTACCAGAATCATGCCCATGGCTACACCCACTGTTAGGTTGTCCCAGAGCAAAAAAACTAAGGAAGTAGTAATAAACGGCAATAAAACAAATTGGGATACTACACCCAAAATCACCGGTTTAGGATTTTTGATTAGCTCAAGAAAGTGTCCGGTTTTTATTTCGAGTGCTACGCCAAACATGATAAAGGCGATTGCAATATTCAGAATAAAAAGGCCACCGTCAGAAAAATTCAATCGGGTGGCGTCCATCAATTGTAGTGCTTCAAACATATTTTAGAATTTGAAGCAAAATTACAAATACTTTGCAAAAACTATATGCTTGTTTAAATACTGTTTAACCGCATTTGAAATAGCAATTCTTATGGTATAAATGGCATGGTGCTACCAAGAGCCACCAGCACCACCGCCGCCAAAACTTCCGCCACCAAATCCTCCCCCACCAAAGCTGCCTCCTCCAAATCCACCGCGATACGCTCCTGTTCCGCCGCTAAAATTGCCCCAGGCTCCACGACTCCTTTGTTGTGTTTGACTCATGAGCAACATCCATGTCCAGAACGGGATATTTCTACCCATGCTATGATGCGCCCTTCTGCCTCTGAATAAGGAAAGCCCAATCATAGCAAAAAAGAAAAGAAGGACAAGCAATTGACTCGGATTTTGGGTTTCAGTCTTTGCAGTGTAATCGCTTGCGCTAAACTCGCCGGCTGCAAGGCTCATTAAAACGCCTGTAGCCATATCCAATCCTTGATAAAAATTACCACCACGAAAATTGGGCAGCAACTCATTATCCACAATTTGCTTGGCAGTAATATCCGGTATCACTCCCTCAAGACCATAGCCAATGGAGATATGAACATTGCCTCGTTGTGCACCTTCGGCAGGATTTACCAAAACCAAAACTCCATTTTCGTTGCCTTCCATACCAATACCCCACTTCTCTGCCAAACGATCGGCAAACTCAGCCGCCGGCATACCTCCCAAATCGTTTATGGTTACAATGGCTATCTGCGTACCGTGTGTTCGTGCGTACTGGGCGAGCTTCGATTCTAGCGATGCTGCTTGACTTGGAGATAACAATGCTGAAAAATCGTTGACCAATACCGGCGGATTGGGTGCCGGGGGCAAATTGCCATAAAGCCTGCCTGCAGCAATTAAGGAAACAAGCAAAACTGCAACCCAAATAGTTTTAAAAAATGTATTCATAGTAAAGTCGTTTTGCGGTTTACCCTTCTGATATTTGGTCGGGCAGTTCATTTATGTCGGTCCTTTGCCAAGGGAAATGTTTCTTTAGCTCATATCCGGTTGCCTTAATGGCCTTTTCGAGACCTGCAATATAGCAACCTTCTTTGAAATCGGCTATCATATTGGTTTTTAACTCTTCCCAAAACTTTTCGGGCACATGGGCATTAATACCCGCATCGCCCAGGATAGCCAATTTATGAGAATCCACAGCAATATAAAACAGCACCCCGTTTCTATCGCGGGTTTGGGTCATTCCAAGTTTGGAGAACATATAGGCGGCCCTGTCGAGCACATCCACCTTGCAATGCCGTTCAATATGTACCCTTATTTCGCCGGAAGTTTGGTCTTCGGCATCGGCAATGGCGCTAAGCAATCGCTGCTTTTCAATTTTTGTCAGGAAATTTACAGGAGATTGGCCCATCTTAAAAAACTATTTCGGGTACTATTTCTGCTCCTGCTTCGGCTTCGAAATGGGCTTTTCGCTCAAAGCCAAACATTCCGGCCAAGAGATTTCGGGGAAACTGCCTGATTTGGGTATTATAATCCCTGATGAGTTCAGCGTATTTGCGTCGCTCATTGGAAATTCTATTCTCGGTGCCCTCCAATTGTGTTTGCAAATCGAGAAAGTTTTGATTCGCCTTCAGGTCGGGATATGCTTCTACCACCACCATGAGCCTGCTAAGAGCCGAAGAAAGTCCATCCTGAGCAGATTGAAATTGGGCTATTGCCTCCGGAGATAGGTTCTCCGGATCGAGTTGCACTTGCATAGCCTGGTTGCGCGCCTCTACAACAGCTTCCAAAGTTTCGCGTTCATGTGCAGCATACCCTTTTACCACGCTAACCAAATTGGGTATAAGATCGGCTCTGCGCTGATAAACATTTTCTACTTGCGCCCATTGTCCGGCAACTCCCTCGTCTAAACGCACAAAGTTGTTGTAAGCCCCTCTGATGTAAAGGTATCCGATGAATACAAACAACACCACCAGCAATATTGTAATCAAACCTTTGGATAAAACAGGAATTTTCATGTCAATGTTTTTGTTAATGTTACACACCCTCTACTAAACTGCAAAAGCATCATAAAATTGCCTTTGAACCTGAATGCCAATGCAATTTTAATACGAGCTTAAATCAAATCAACGCTTCGTTTTATAAATTCGGTAAGTTTTTCACCTTTCAACATATTGCGCGATAGCAATGCCAAATCTACTACCTGCCGTATGAGTTTATTGCGTGCTTCTGCGTCCTTCTCAGCCGATATTTTACCAATCAACGAATGGTTGGCATTTACTACTAGCATATAATTGTCGGGCAGTTGCCCCATGTATCCCATGCCTCCCAATTGCGACATATCTTTCATGCGACGCAAAAACTCTGGTTGGGTGATGATCATGGGCGGATCAGTTTCGCTCATATTGTTTATCACAATAGTATAACTCTCTCCATTAACTTGGCTTTCAATGGATTTGGTAAGCTCATCCTTTTCTTCCTGCGAAAGTTTGGATGGCATTTCTTCCTCCTTGCTTATGAGTTTGTCAATCACATCAGCATCAACCCGCACAAACGAAGAGTCGGGTATTTCTGACTCTAAAAGATTAACAAAATGACTATCAATAGGAGTGTTGAGCAACAAAACATCGTATCCGCGCTCTTTGGCTATATCAATAAAGGAGTGTTGCTCATCGGCATGTGATGCGTAGAGATAAACAACCTTCTTGTTGCGGTCGGTTTGGTTGGTTTTTATGTGAAGACCGTATTCTTCCAAAGTGAAAAACTTGTTGTCAACATTCTTCAACAAGCAGAACTTCTTGGCACGCTCCTTAAATTTCTCATCAGATATCATGCCGTATTCGATGAAGATCTTAATGTCGTCCCACTTAGCTTCGAAATCTTCGCGACTATTTTTGAAAAGGTCTTCGAGCTTATCGGCAACTTTCTTGGTGATGTGGCTGCTGATTTTCTTAACATTGCCATCGCTCTGCAAGTAGCTGCGCGAAACATTGAGCGGTATATCGGGCGAATCGAGCACTCCATGCAACAAGGTTAGGAAGTCGGGCACTATACCCTCAACAGAATCGGTTACAAAAACCTGATTGCAATACAATTGAATCTTATTTCGCTGAATCTCGAAATTCTGTTTCACTTTTGGGAAGTACAGAATACCCGTGAGATTGAAAGGATAATCTACATTCAAGTGTATATTAAACAGTGGCTCATCGAATGTAGTTGGATAAAGCTCCCTGTAAAAACTCAAATAATCTTCCTGTTTCAGGTCGGACGGCTTTTGTGTCCAAGCTGGCTTAGGGTTGTTTATCACGCGGGGAACTTCAATGGTTACATCCTTCTCTTCCCCTTTTTCGTCCTTTTCTTTTTGGTAATTCTTTTGTGTGCCAAAAACAATTTCCACTGGCAGAAATTTGCAGTATTTTTTCAGCAATCCCAAAATGCGGCTTTCTTCCAAGAACTCATCAGAATCGTCGGCAAGATGCAATACAATATCGGTGCCTCGTTGGGTTTTTGTGTGTGGCTCTATAATGTATTCGGGTGTACCATCGCACTCCCACCTAACAGCTTCCGAGCCATCGCGATACGACTTTGTAAAAATTTCAACTTTCTTCGATACCATAAAGGATGAATAAAAGCCCAATCCAAAATGGCCGATAATATTGCCTTTGCCTTCCTGATTTTTGTACTTAGCTACCCATTCTTCGGCACTACTGAATGCAATTTGGTTGATGTATTTTTCTACTTCTTCGCTATTCATACCCAACCCTTTGTCGCTTATGGTAAGGGTTTTCGCTTTAGCATCAAGGCTTATTTCTATGCGCAAATCTCCCAACTCGCCCTGATATTCGCCTACCGAAGATAAAGTCTTGAGCTTCTGAGTAGCATCTACAGCATTGGAAACCAACTCCCTGAGAAAAATCTCATGGTCGGAATACAGAAACTTCTTGATGATTGGAAAAATATTCTCTGTCTGAACTTTTATATTACCCTTTTGCATAATCCATTATTTTTTTGATTCAACTGCCCTATCGCTCAAACAGTGTGCCATGCAAAAATGGCTGCCATTTTGGCTGATTCTGGTAAGTTATTTGGTGCAATTGCGCCAAATATGTATCAACATACTTGATAAAAAAATATTTTCATTTTTTTAATACTTTGCATTGCATAGTACTGATTTTTATTTATACCTTTGTTGCGTTAAAAATTTATCCCATGAA
>DMJL01000192.1:571-8823 GCA_003451785.1 Bacteroidales bacterium | reverse complement strand
TATACTGTGCGATTTATGGCGGTCGCATATAATGGTATAGATAGTGCATTAGCCAATGTTTCTACTTCTCTCGATGAGTCTTCAAGATCCTTGGGGAAATCATATTGGCAAACCTTAAAGCAAGTTCTGCTGCCTTTGCTAAAAAGACCTGTTGGCGTGGGATTGCTTCTGGTTTTTATAGATGTGATGAAGGAACTGCCCATTACCCTCATCTTGCGCCCATTCAATTTCGACACTTTGGCAATCAGGGCATTTGAGTTTGCTACTGATGAGAGAATTGCAGAAGCTGCCCCCTATGCCTTGGTAGTTGTTTTGATGGGATTGATTCCCGTTTGGTTTTTGCATAAATTCTCGCCAAAAGGCAACTAAATCGCATTCGCTCGTTTGCATTTAATACCGAAAAGCAAGTAAGTTATGTATCCCACGAAAAGAGTATTTTCAAAGTACAATGAACGGTTTACCAAGTAACAAATTATTTTAAAAAAGCATGAATCCACTGTTGGCAATATCCCATATCTCTAAGAAATTTGCGGGCAATAAGCGATTTGCTGTACACGATTTTTCGATAGAAGTAAACAAAGGCGAAATCATTGCACTCTTGGGAGAAAGCGGGTGTGGCAAAACCACCATTTTGCGTATGATTTCGGGGTTTGAAGCACCGGATAAGGGCTCCATTATCTTAGCCGGGCAAGAAGTAGTAGGCGACCATGTGTTTGTTGCTCCCAACAAGCGTGGAGTTGGGATTGTTTTCCAGGATTATGCACTCTTTCCCAACAAAACGGTTGAGCAAAACATAGTCTTCGGGCTTTCTAATTTCGACAAGCAAAGCCGTAAGCAAAAGCTTATGGATGCCATAGCTGTTTGTGGATTGGATGAATTTACACAAAGGTATCCACATCAATTGTCGGGTGGTCAAAAACAAAGAGTAGCCCTTGCAAGGGCACTTGCTCCCCAACCCAAAGTTATGCTTTTCGACGAACCCTTCAGCAATATCGACACTTTGCGCAAAATGCAAATGCGAGAGGATATCGGCAAAATTCTCCGTGAAACCCAAACTACAGCAATCTTTGTAACACACGATACTCGCGATGTGCTTTCACTTGCCGATAGGGTGGCTGTGTTAAAAGAAGGCGTATGCCAGCAAATAGGAACCCCATCAGGCGTTTACCGAAAGCCGGTGAATTCTTATGTGGCACGCTTTTTTGGAAAAACAAACTTGTTCGATGCATTGCCCGTTCCCGGAGGTTTTCAAACCCCCATGGGCTTAATTCATTCCAAAAACCACAGTCAACTTTCAACTTCCAAAGTACAGCTTTCCATTCGTCCTGATGATTTTGAATTATGTAGCCCCGATGCATCAGGATGTTTCAAAGCCAAGGTGCTTAATGACCAGTACATGGGATCTACCAGGGAACTTACCCTGAATGTGTGCGATTGCAGCGACTCCAATTTCGAAATACTTCTTAATGTGAGTCAAGATGTTTGTATTGATGATCGCGTTTGCTTTTTTAGGCAAAGAAAAGATAGCGAGCCTGGGATATTGGATGGCTGATGCCACTTTCTTCCAACTGATTCGTTGAACTGAATAGCCTTATTTTAAAAATCAGATTGCTTTTCCTGCATTAGGGCAAGCAGGCTTCGCATTTTAGGCGGAAGGCCCTGCACCACCATCTTGTAGGAATGATCTATCCACTCCTTTATCGTATCGTCGCCAATGCTACCATCCATTACTATGGTGTTCCAATGTTGCTTATTCATGTGATATCCGGGCAATACTGCAGGATATTGCTCGCGTAGGGAAATGGCTAATTCAGGTTCGCACTTTACATTCACTGTTTGGAAGGTATCCACATCCGTTAATACAAATATTTTGCCCATTACCTTGAAAACCAAAGTTTTATTATCGAAAGGAAAACTTTCGTCAACTCCGTCTTTGGATAGGCAATAATCTCGAAACGCTTCGATATCCATTTCAATCTGCAATGCGGCGCAAGATTATTGCCGTGCGGTTTCCGTAGGGTAGGGCTTGCTCTTCTGATTTCAGTTTTTTCCAAGCCCGTGCAATAATCACTTCATCAATTTCATCGTTGGCACATTCTACCTCTACCACATACTCGTCTTCTGCATAGGTGGCAATGCAGCATTTTACAATAGCTTTTCCCATAATTATCCCTTCACAACTATGTGTATATTTCAGTGTTTTCCCAAAAATTCAAATGGGCAACTAAATTTTTTTACAATATTACTAAAAAGTACCATTGATTTTCGAGTCTCAAAGAAAACAACTGTTTGTTGGGCAGATAAAAGGCCTGGTGCCCTTTAAAATATTTGTAGATACAGTTAGCACGGAAAGTTCAACTATTTTTTTCTTTACCCAATGTTGTTGTATTTCCATTTGTGGATTTTGAAGGTTTTCATGGTTTGGCAAGTTTGAAAAATTTAGTCGAAACAATTACAAAAATCTAAAGAAGCAAATTAAATTATGGTAAACACGATTCATATACATCGTCTGAATTTCATCCCAAGCCCCCCGTACTTAAAAATAAATTTCAAACTATCTCATTATGAGCGACCTAAAACCAAGGAGAGAAAATTAACGGAACCTTGTTGTTTTTTTGTTAGCAGTCGTAATTGCCTTAAAATTACGACTATGCGATAATAAATGCCCATAAAACATTAAAAAAAAAACAAAATTTTAAAATTTGTAAATTATGATAATTTTATTTTTATAATTTTGGCGTTGCAAGCTAAGACCGACGCTGAAAATGTGAATGGGACTGAAAGGGCGGAGCTATGGGGGAAAAGTAAATTGGTGGATTAGTAAATTGGTTGATAGCCTGCCTTATACCAGTAAGAGTAATAGTTGATTTTTGAATTATAGTTTTGACAGAAAATTACGGACATACAATAGAGAATTTAGAGATTTATCAAGTTTCTCTGAAAATTTCAGCTCTTGCTTGGGAAATTTACAAAAAGCTACCTAATAACTTCCAATATCATATTGGGAATCAGTTTTTAGATGCTGCAGATTCTATTGGAGCCAACATTTCGGAAGGCTACGGAAGATTTCACTTCAAAGAGTCGATCAATTTTAATAATTATGCTAGGGGCTCTGCCACCGAAACCAGCTTTTGGACAAGCCGACTTTTAGAAAGAAACCTTATTATCGAATCAGACTTTAACGAACTTAGTCAGCTAATCAAAACTTTGACAATGAAGATAAATGCATACAACAACTACCTTCGAAAAAAGGCAAAAAACTAAATTTCAATCCACCAATCCACCAATCCACCAATCTACCAATCAACCCACCCCCATGAAAGGCATCATTCTCGCCGGCGGAGCCGGAACCAGGCTGCACCCTGTAACCAAAGTAATCTCAAAGCAGCTGCTCCCGGTTTACGACAAACCCATGATCTATTACCCGTTGTCGGTATTGATGATGTCGGGCTTTCGCCAGATTTTGATTATCAGCACGCCCCACGACCTGCCAAACTTCCGCAACCTGTTGGGCGATGGTAGCAACTTAGGTATAGAACTTAGCTATGCTGAGCAGCCACGCCCCGAAGGATTAGCCCAAGCATTTATTATTGGCAAAGAGTTCATCGGTAACGATCCGGTGTGTATGGTGCTGGGCGACAATCTATTCTATGGAGCCGGATTGCCGGCTATCCTTCGCAATGCTGTAGAAACAGTAGAACAAGAGTCGAAGGCTGTAGTGTTTGGTTACTATGTTGAAGACCCCGAACGCTACGGCGTAGCCGAAGTAGATAATAACGGAAATGTGCTTAGCATCGAAGAGAAGCCCGCGCAACCCAAAAGCAATTTTGCAGTTACCGGATTGTACTATTACCCAAATAGTGTGGTGGAGATAGCAAAGAATGTAAAACCTTCCCATAGGGGCGAGTTGGAGATAACCACCGTAAATCAAGAGTACTTGCACCGTGGCCAACTCAAAATGGAAATTCTGAGCCGTGGTTTTGCATGGCTCGATACCGGCACCCATCAAGCTTTAAGCGAAGCTACAGAGTTTGTCAAGGTTATCGAAAGCCGCACCGGGCTCAAGATATCTTGCCCAGAAGAAATAGCACTTCGTATGGGATTTATCAACCAAGAATTGTTTCAGAAAAACATTGAAGCACTTGGTAAAAGCAGCTATGCAGAATATCTGAAGAAGCTGGTGAGATAGTTGATGCACAAAATGTTATAGTCGTGATGTGTGAATTACGGAACCAATTTCCTGCACTTTGTTTTAGGTATATAAAGTTCAAATAAAGCGAAGAAGATTTTTACTATAAACCCATTGGTTTTACTTCCAAGCGATTTAATATTGAATAAGTCATGGCAAAGAAAGTTGCATTAACCAGCTCAAAACAAGAAATTCTTGAGGCTTATAACTCTCTGCTCAATGAACGGCAAACGGTTTCTCTCGAAGTACCTGTTGTTTCCCAACAGGTAAAACCTGAGAACAAAATCACCCCACAGTCTTCATCGAAAATGATGAAAGAGGTTGCCGATTTGCGAATTGCATTGTCGCAAACCCTTGACGAACTTGAAATGCGGCTTCTGAGTGAGAACAAAAAGTTGCAAGAATTGCAAGAGACCGTAAAAGCAGAAAATGAGCAAATAGAAAATCTATTTGGCATAAAAGCAAGGGCAGAGTCTCTGGGAGTGTTGATAGAAGCGCATCATCAGCAAAAATCCGTTTTCGAAAAAGAGACCCAAGAGATGCGCGAAAATTGGAAAAGCGAGAAAGAAAATCGCGACAAAGAGCGAAAGCGAGAAGAAGATGAGTACAGCTATCGAATCAAAAGGGAAAGGCAGAAGGATGAAGACGATTACAATCTTAAAAAAAGTAACCTTGATCGCGAGCTAAAGACCCGAAAGGAAAACTTCGAAAAGGATATTCTGGAAAGGGAGGCATCATTGAAAAGTCAGGAAGAAGAGCTAAAAAGATTGAAGATTCTTTCGGAAAACTTCTCGTCGGAGATAGCAAAATCTGTAAAAGAAGCAGAAAAATCTTGTGCCGAAAAGTTGGAAGTTTCCTACAAGCATGAGAAAGCCCTTCTCGAAAAGGACTATAGATCGGAAGTGCAATTGAGAAATGAGCGAATCAAAGCCCTTGAAACCAAAGTAGTAGAGCTGAACGACCAAATAAAAGGGTTGCAATCCAGAGTAGAAATTGCCGAGAGCAACGCAAAGGATATTGTGCTAAAAGCTATTGAGAGTAGTAGCGAAAGGCTTTATAGGCACGAGGATAAACTCAGGTACGCATCCAGAGAGCCTGAAGCCAAGTAGTTTTTGGGATACCACTTTTTTTATCAAGCCTTTTTGCACATTTTATTTGGGAGTGTTTTAAGTAAAATAATATGCCCAAGTATGCAGGAAATTGGCAAGGTTTCGAAATAACTATTGCGCTAATGCATAAGGGTTCTATTTCAATAATCCGTGGAGGTTTTCTGACAATGAAATGTGCGTTGACTTTTTGCTTATGGCTAATAGCTATTAGCCTACTTTGCCAATTCACCTTTTGGAGGTGGTTAGGTGGAGGTTGGTGCCCTTCGAAACTTCCCTTAATTCGGTGATACCTTCGCTCCGTGCAGACAAACCTTTGAGCATGATAATCCTCGATGTGCATGATGTCATCCCGCCCGAAGGGAAAGATCTCTTATATAGCGGGATTGTAAATTCCGCCTAAAATTCTTTAATATTCCTCCGTTGTGATGACCCGGTAATTTCGACTACGGTGTTTTTATACAGAACTAATAAAATTTAGGATTTTCCAGAATTAATCATTTTGCTACTATCTGTATTACATTGAGAATTTTACACTGAAACGACCATTCTAAAGGCTAAAAGGTTCATTTTGAGTGTTTTACTAAACGGGTTAATCGTGCAAGGGTGATAAATTTCATGAAAGCATCGTTTTGAATAATTTTTTTTTTGCTGCATCGCAAAATAATGCATTTTGTTCTTCCAAAACAGTTAATTTTGGTGGTAATTGATCTCTATAATTAAGATATGTTATCATGAATTTTCCAGAATCTGTAATTGTCTTATTTGGAATGGTTGTAGCATTTATTCTTACCTATCGTTTCATGCCATCGTTAATTCTTATTCTTAAACAGAAAGGTCTTTTCGATGAAGCAACGGGGAGGAAAATACATAATGGTAATGTTCCAACAATGGGGGGCTTGATTATCTCATCGAGTTTAATTGTCACTTTTTCCTTGTTTATTGGTTTTAATTTCGAGTATTCTGTTTTTCCGCAAATTATCGCATCGCTCATTCTTATGCTTCTTATAGGCCTGAAAGACGATCTTGTCGGTACTCGGTACTGTCATAAGATTATAATACAGTTGATTGCAGGCTTTATGGTTGTGTGGCAGGGAGACCTCGTGATTAGCAACTTCAATGGACTTTTTAATATCTATGAGACTCCACTTTGGTTCGGATGGCTTTTGACGATGTTTATAATTGTGGTTATAACAAATGCTTACAACCTCATTGACGGTCTTGATGGGCTTGCAGGGGGATTGGGAATAATCGTTTCAGCATTCCTGGGTCTTTGGTTTCTCTCAATCGGATTATATCCTAAGGCACTCATGGCATTTTGTGTGTCGGGTACACTCGTTGGATTCCTAGTATATAATTGGTATCCTGCAAAAATATTCATGGGCGATACAGGTTCTATGGTCGTCGGATTTGCCATTTCAATACTTACATTAAGTTTTATTCAGACAAGCACAACTCAGGATGTAATGCTCATGGGCAATCACACGCCGGTCATAGCAATGGCAGCCTTAGCCGTCCCTTTGTATGATGCTATTAGAATTTTTCTTTTTCGGTCAATTATAGACGGTAAGCCCTTCAAGCCTTGCAATAGACATACCCATCATATTATTCTTCGGGTGGTGGGTTCGCAGCGAATAGTGTGCCTTTACCTCTACTTTGTACAGGTATTAATTTTAAGTTTTGCGCTTATTTTTTCCAATGTGATAGGTGTCAGTGCTCTTTATTTTGCAGTGTTGCTTCTATGCTTGATTCTAATGCCAACAGTTGGGATCAAGAGAAAAATATTAACGAGACTATATCATATTTTGGTGCAACTCTCACTCTCTCAAAACGGGAAAGCCCATTTAAATCATCGTAATGGGAAGAAAAATGGATTTTTTGTAGAGAGTTACGATAGTGTATCTAAGAAAATCAACGAGTCAATTTGAATGGTTCTGTTGTAAACCATTCCGGATTTGGTTAAAAACAGATGTAAATTAACAATAATTTTTTAATTTTCAATCTGCGGAAAGTAGCAGTTGAAAACAACCTACACTTCCATTGGGGAGAAATACAGTATCATGGCTGTCCACTTAAAATAAATTGAGTTTCAGTTGGTTACCAACCTGCTCTTTGACTTCTTTGTAATCCATGTTTGTAAGTAGCTCTTTTACAGGTGTTTTATCTAAAAGAGATATGCCCAAGACCTGTAGAATTTCGTAAGTTGAACGGTCAATTTTAAGCTTCGATCCAATAATTGCTACCAGGCAATATGCAATTAGTGCTGAATACACCTGTATCCTAACTGCATTTTCGGATGTACCCCAAAATGCTTTTATTTTAAGGTGTTGCTTAATCCATTTAAAAAATAGTTCAACCTGCCAACGACTTTTATACAGATTAGCTACTTGTTCTGAAGTTATATCTAAGTTATTGGTCAGAAAAACAAAGGTTTTGTTTGTTTCTTCATCATAAAATTTAACCCTTCTTATCTTTTCTGGATATTGCTTTGATGCATAGAACCCTGAAAGCCTTCCTATTTGGTCTGATTTAATGCCAGTTGATTTGTCACACTTTCGGGAATACATTCGATTAAATCTCAGATAGCTTTTTGCTCTAACTAAGAAAGTCGCAGAGTGCCGAGCTATTTTGTACAGCCGAGTGTAATCTACATAACCCCGATCCAGAATATAGTAGGAACCAGGCTCATAAATTAGCACATCCAATGCATTTATATCATTAACACTGGCAGGTGTAATATGCACGAATGCAGGTATTTGGGTGTTAACATCAAACAAGGTATGGAGCTTAATGCCCCCTTTGTGCTTTCGAAATTTAGCCCACCAAAAGACACTCAGGCAAAGATCTATAGTTGTGGAATCAAAAGCATATACCTGCCCTTTGATTTGAAAATCATCATTCGCTCTATCCTTCCTAGCAATAGCAATGAGATAATAGGCAAATTCTTCGAAAATTTT
>DMJL01000192.1:0-150 GCA_003451785.1 Bacteroidales bacterium | reverse complement strand
AGATCCCGCAAACTATCACGGTTGGTTAGCTGTCCGAAAACCATGCATAGTAGTTGGTTCCAGCATGTAAAATGTTTGACATACTTGTTGCCATTGTATTTCTCGACAATTCCATCAAATACTCGTTGATGAAAAAATTCAACAATTTGC
>DMJL01000171.1:1313-3152 GCA_003451785.1 Bacteroidales bacterium | reverse complement strand
TTTTTCTCGCTGCACGAATTGGCAGCAGGATACAACCACTATTTCAATCATATTTTCGATGCCGGTATTGTTGTCTCCAGACTCAAAAACCATCAAAATCATGATGATAATGCTTTTGACCATTACACAATGGTTAATGCGCAAATAGGGATTGACTGGGGTTACCTTTACACCACCATCGTTCCTTCCTTTATCTGGCAGGACTTTGGTAGTTTTTTTATGGTTATTAACAACAGTAGATTTTTTGTAAGTCCGAAATTCGGAAAGAACCAAAATTTCATTACAGCAAACCCGGGATTTTACCTTCTATTGGGCAGAGAAACTTGGTTTAGGGAATTGCCATTGGCGTTTCAGCAAAGATTGATAAGGAGAGGCTTGGAGCATCTCATTCCCACCTTGTCTATCGTTGAGAAACCTTTCAGATTTCAAACCCTTACATTCACACTTCCTTTGGCTTTGGAAATGATGCCTGTGAGCATTGAACTCGAGCCATCGTTTGTGATTAATCTCAATACCAATGCTATTGTTCGCCAACCCGAAGGATTTTTTGTAAGAGTGGGTTTATTTTATAATATTCTGTAAAGTATGAATGTGCTACTTGTTGAGGATGAAGTAAGTCTTGCTAACGAAATTTCCGTATTCCTGCGAAAAGAGCAGTTTCTTGTAGATTTGGCTTATACAGGAGCTATTGCATCAGAGAAAATTGCAATAAACCTCTACGATTTTATTTTGCTCGACTTAGGGTTGCCCGACTATGAAGGTCTCGATTTGTTGAGCGAAGCAAGAGAAGCTGGTAGTGAAGCTGCCATCATAATCCTTACAGCTCGGGGCGATGTAATCGACAAAGTGAAAGGCTTAGACCTTGGAGCTGACGATTACCTTGCCAAACCGTTCTCCCTGCACGAGTTGCACGCACGAATCAATGCAGTTGCACGACGAAAATTTGGATTGAAAAGCAATATTCTTAGCTTCGGAGAATTCACTATGGATCTCTTGCAGAAAAAGGTATTGCATCAATCAGCAACCGTAGAGCTTACAAAAAGACAATTCGATTTATTGTACTATCTCATCATCAACAAAAACAGGGCACTCTCACGAATGCAATTGTACGAACATATTTGGGGAAACTCCCTCGATGAAGAATACGATAGTAATTTTATAGATGTGCACATAAAAAATCTTCGCAAAAAGCTATCAGCTTATGCACCAGTTGATTGGCTCGAAACAGTGAGAGGAATTGGCTATCGAATATGCATTGATTAAAAACCATGAGGCTACGCAGCAAATTAGCAATATATCTTTTGCTTACCATAGGAGTATTTGTGGTAATATTTCTGCTGATAGCTCCTTGGCTGCTCGAGAGGGTAAATGTATTTCAGGCCGATTTGCAACTCATAGCGCAACGCGAACACACTATTGAAATAATATTGCGACACGGTAGCGATGCCCTCATTCAAGAATACCAGAGTGGGCGGCCATTGCCGGTGGGATTGTTCAAGCAGGAGTTCTTTCAATTAGAGCGAATTCAAACAGATAGCCTGTGGAATTTTATTGAAATAGAATCACACTATATTGATGGTGAGTGGATTGACTATCGAATGCTCAATTATGCTTTCCAGATAGATGAACAAGCCTACTCCTTGAAGATTGGCACAAGTTTGGAGCAGATTTTTCAAACCGAAAGCAACCTTAGAGCAATCACCCTAATATTGTTAGTGCTTTTTATAGTTGGCTTGTATCTTATCAATACAGCACTCTCCAGAATTATTGCCATGCCGTTGGAAAAAATCACCAACAAACTCAAAGATTGCAATAGTCCTCAACTCTACGATCATACTC
>DMJL01000171.1:0-939 GCA_003451785.1 Bacteroidales bacterium | reverse complement strand
GTTGACGAGTTGCTTGCCAAGGAAAGAGAAGTTACTGCCAATATTTCGCACGAATTGCTTACGCCCGTCTCGGTAGTGCAAAGCAAATTAGAAAACATAATCAACGACAACGAAATCTCATACCCGATAGCCATTAAGGTTACTGAATCGCTAAAAACCCTAAACAGACTCAAAGTTATAATCAACTCCCTAATGCTTATTGCAAGGGTAGAAAACAACCAATTTCTTAAAACCGACTCCTTTTGGATCGGTGAACTGTTAGAAGAACTCATTGATGAAATAAGCCCCATTGCTGACGAGAACGCAATAAAGATTGTTTTCCAATGTAGCGACAATTACTTTTATGAGAATGCCAATCGTGCGCTGATTTATACATTATTGTTCAATATTATAAATAATGCAGTTAAGCACTCTGGTAATGGCGTGGGAAACAAAATCGAAATCAAATGTGCCAAAATTTTGGATAATTACTCCATCACGATTTCCGATAATGGACCAGGAATGACACAAGAGCAAGCATCCGAAATTTTTAAAAGATTCAAAAGAAAAGGAACCCAGCACGGACATGGGTTGGGCTTGGCTATTGCCAACAGCATAGCAGAATTCCACAATATGCAAATACAACTAGATACACAATTAGGGAATGGCAGCAGATTCACCATTGTGTTTCCCAAAATCGGATGATTGTGATTTTTTATTTCCAGGTTGCTAATGGTTTTTTTAATTGCAAAGGCTCCTGATAATATCTCTGAAAGCACCGAACTTTACCCGTTTATTATAAGGATTGCATAAGAAATCATTGTACTTTGGCAGCCCAAAGGGACAATAGCACATTTTAATTTTCAAATCCAGGAATTTGCGGTTTTCAATAGTAGCTGATTATCAAACTCCAACAGGAGAGAAATTCGGATAAGCAATTTTTCTTTCATTTTTTTTCAA